>JAUNCG010000123.1 GCA_030526715.1 Eubacteriales bacterium | reverse complement strand
CCTCCTTATTCCAGAAGATTGGTCATTCCGCTCATTCCTATAAAAAGCGTTGACGTATTATGGAGCAATGCGGAGGCGGTAGGCTGTATGATTCCCCCTATGCCGAGGGCTATCAGAAGTGAATTAAATCCGACAATGCTTCTATAATTCCTGCGGATCCGCTTCATCAACCGCTCACTCAGCAGTCTGAGGATCACCAGCTGATACAGATCATCCTTGCCGACCGTAATATCTGCAATCTCTCTGGCCAGCTCCGCACCGTCACTGATGGCGATTCCCACATCCGCCGCAGATAAAGCCGGCGAATCATTGATACCGTCTCCGATCATAATCACTCTGCGTCCCATTGCCTTTTCTTTTTCCACAAAATCAGCCTTATCCTCCGGCAGCACCTCCGAATAATACTCATCCACACCCACGCACTCTGCAATGGCTCTGGCAGTACGGTCACTGTCGCCGGTCATCATAACGACCTTCAATCCCATCTTCTTTAAAGTGGTGACAACGCCCTCTGCCTCCTCCCGCAACGGATCCTCGATGCAAATGACAGCCGCGAGCATACCGTCGATAGCAAGATACAGATGAGAATATTCCTTCGGAAGCGTCTCATACAATTCCCGCTTATTCTCCGGAATTGAACAATGCTCATCATCGAAGACAAAGTGAGCGCTTCCTATGATCGCTCTCTTCTCACCGATCTTTGTGGCAATTCCATGAGCTACGATATATTCTACCTTGCTGTGCATCTCTTCATGTACCAGCTTTTTGTCCTTTGCCGCCTCCACAACTGCCCTTGCCACCGAATGCGGAAAATGTTCTTCAAGACATGCAGCAATACGCAGCAGCTCATCCGGGCTCTGGGAATCAAATGGTATCACACCGGCTACCGTCGGCTGCGCCTTTGTCAATGTACCGGTCTTATCAAATACAATCGTGTCCGCTTCGGCTACAGCCTCCAGAAATTTGCCGCCCTTCACGGTAAGCTCATGTTGCTTCGCTTCCCGGATCGCCGAGAGCACGGATACCGGCATGGCAAGCTTCAGCGCACAGGAATAATCTACCATCAGAACAGACAGCGCCTTTGTCACATTTCCTGTCAGGAAATATGTCAAAGCCGTACCTCCCAGACAATATGGAACCAGCTTATCCGCCAGATGCTCTGCTTTGCTCTCCAATCCGGATTTCAGCTTTTCCGTCTCTTCTATCATCGTGACGATTTTCTCATAGCGACTTCCGCCTCCGGCCTTCTTCACTACAATGGTCAGTTCACCTTCTTCGATGGTGGTACCCGCATAAACCGTGCTGTCCTCTGCCTTGCGGACTGCCACAGACTCTCCGGTAAGAGACGCCTGATTTACCATGGCTTCTCCCTCTGACACAACGCCGTCAAACGGGATCACCGTTCCCATATGGACAATGATCGTATCTCCCTGCTGTACCTTATTCGCAGGCATAAGTATCTCTCCCTGCTCTGTCTTCACCCAGACATGGCTGACATTCAGCGCCATGGTTCCCGCAAGATCTGCCACGGATTTCTTATGAGTCCAGTCCTCCAGAAGCTCGCCGATTCCCAGCATAAACATAACAGAGCTGGCAGTGCTGATATCTCCGCGGATCATGGAAACACTGATGGCCGTCGCATCCAGTACCGGAACCTCGATTTTTCCGGCAAAAAGGCATTTTAACCCCTTCAAGACATAACCCGCTGCCCGGTACGCGATATAGGCATATCTCAGTGGATAGGGCAGAAACCATCTTCTCGCATAGTGGAACACAATATGATCCACTACCTTCCCCTGATATTCATGATTCAGCGCACGACTGGAATTCTCGATCACCTCTGCCGGTACCTGAATCCGATCATACCCGAATTCACGCAGCAACCGAAGGATCTCTCTTCTGTCTCCGTAATACCGGATCGTTGCATTGCAGGTTCTCTCATTCACTTTGACAAACGTAATGCACTCCTGCGACTGCAAATAGTAAAACAGCGTATCCGCCTGTTCATAACTCATTCTGTTCTGTAAGAGATGAATGCGCATGCGTTCGGCATTTTCATGTAAAATCTTAAACTTCATGAGTCATCACCTGCTTATTTTTCAACAGCCTCTTCCTCTTCAGATTCCTCCTCAAACGCATCCTCAAACTCAGCTGCCTCTGCCCTTGCGGCACGCTCCTCATTGATGATCACCGCATCTGAATAGATATCCTCGGCATTTTCCTGAACTGTATTAACCGTCTTCATAATGCAGTCCCTGCCTCTGAGCACAGCTGCCGTACACTGAGTATAAAACTTCTTCGCATCATCACTGGCGAGAATCTTAATCCCGGCTGTTCCAAATAAGGTTCCACCTGCAAACAAACCAATTTTCTTCCAATCTACCATCATGGCTATGTCCTCCTATAACATTTATTAGCTTCACCTAACTATAATACTTTTTTCAGTTTATGTCAACTAACGTTTCGGTGCTACATTTTCCTCTATGATTTCGTTATCTGATAAAGTTCGTCCA
>JAUNCG010000053.1 GCA_030526715.1 Eubacteriales bacterium | reverse complement strand
ATGCGTCAGGCATGGCAAAACCGGGAATCTGTTTTTCAAAGGCATGCACACCCTCTACCAGCGCATCGCCTAGAAACTCCGGAAGAGCCTTGCGCAGATTCGTCAGCTTCCATGCGCCCTTCGTACAAGGGCGTACCTGTCCAAGCGCGGTGCTTTCCTGATTTTTTTCAAAATCACCCAAAAGCTGTATCGGAATACTGCCCTGTCCGGCTTTATAGGCGGCATGCTCCAGATCACGCTGAAACTCAACGCCGCCCAGCACTCCCTCATGCCCGAAATCCTCCGGAGTTACAGTAACGATAATGGCACTGTTGGCATTATAGCCGTCGCGGGCGCGGTAGCTCATGCCGTTGACGGCGATTCGACCCTCCTCAGAGGAAGCATTCACGACATAGCCGCCCGGGCACATACAAAAAGAGTATGCTCCTCTTCCATCCGAAAGCTTGGCGGTCACCTTGTAATCAGCGGCTCCCAGATACTCCGGGCTCTCTGTACCATACTGTGTTTTATTGATGAATGCCTGTGGATGCTCCATGCGAAGTCCCACGGCAAAGGATTTGGCAGTCATTTCCAGCGGCTTTTTTGTCAGCAGATCAAAGGTATCTCTGGCACTGTGACCAATGGCGAGCACCAGAACCTCACAGGGAATCTGTTCACGGTCGTTTATCGTGATGCCTGTGACTGCGCCGTCATGGATTTCTATATCTGTCATCTGTGTACCAAAACGGACTTCTCCACCCAGAGAAATGATTTCCTGCCTAATATGCTTTACTACCGATTTCAATACATCGGTACCGATGTGAGGTTTATTTACATAAAGAATATCCGGATCAGCTCCGGCCTCCACAAAGGTCTCCAATACGAAACGTCCGCGTCCGTCTTTGTCTTTTACCACCGTATTGAGCTTGCCGTCTGAAAAGGTACCGGCGCCGCCTTCCCCGAACTGAACATTCGATTGGGGATTGAGCGTTCCGTTTTTCCAGAAGGCTTCCACGGTCTTTGTGCGGGAATCAACGTCTTCGCCGCGCTCCAGTACCAGCGGTCGATAGCCGCAACGCGCCAGCACAAGACCGCAGAAAAGCCCTGCGGGACCGCTGCCGACCACGACAGGACGATGCGTAAGCGCCGTCTCTCCGGACTGCGGATAGCGATATGTGACGTCCTTTGCGATGGATATATGCGTATTCTTTTTATTTTTCTTTAAAATCTGCTCTTCTTTTAATACGGAAACATCTACCGCGATCACATAATGGAGCTCAGCCTTTTTTCTGGCATCCAGCGAACGCTTGCGAAGCGTCAGCTTCAGGATCGCATCCTCGGGAATGCGAAGAGCAGCCGCCGCCGCAGTGCGAAGCTTTTTTTCCGTATAGTTGATGGGGAGCTTCAGATTTGATATACGAAGCATAACGTCCTCTTTTCTGTTAAAAAAAAATAGTGTTTAATTATCCGGCAGCATGGAAGCCTGCGGTATATCCGCTGGACCAAGCCCACTGCAGATTGTAACCGCCGCAGATACCGTCCACATCCAGAAGCTCACCGGAAAAATAAAGTCCCGGATGAAGCAGGGACTCCAGTGAGTCTGCTGAGATTTCACAGGTATCCACCCCGCCGGCACAGACCTGTGCCATGTCGTAGCCCTTGCAGCCGACAATCGTAAGACCAAAATGCTTGATTTCATGAAGCAGAGCTTCCTGCTCGGCGTCTGTAAGAACAGAAGCCTTCTGCTCCGCACGAAGGCGGCATCTCTCCAGAAGCACGGGGATCATCTTTGCCGGAAGCAGCCCTGTTAGATATTGCAGCAGGGTACCATCCGCAGGTCTGGTTGTAAGAATATGGCGCAGACTTTCGACAGAGAGCGTTGGAAGCAGATCCAGAGAAGCTGTGACGGTCTGCCCGTGCTGCAGCGCCTGCACGGCATATCGGCTGAGCTGAAACACAACGATTCCCGAAATTCCGTAATCCGTCCACTGCACTTCCCCACTCTCATGATAGATAGCATCGGCAGATCCTGCATCCGTATTTTCTGCATGGATATGTAACGTAAGCTGGATCGGCATACGAAGTCCGGCCAGCCTTTTGACACAGGCATCGGAAGCCTTCAGTGGTGTCAGCGCTTCCCACGGGGAGATCACGTGATGCCCCAGACTTTTGGCAAGCTGATATCCGCTGCCGTCCGAACCTGTCTTTGGCGCAGCTTTGGAACCGGCGGCGAGAATGACAGCATCCGCTTCATAATGCCAGCCTTCGGTCTGTATATACCAGTGACCGCGCTCATACCTCAATTCCGTGACCTTTTCACGGTTCTTGATCCTGACATGACGTCTCGCACACTCCATCAGCAGAATCTCCACAACCGCCAAGGCCTGTCCTACATTTGGATAAACATAACCGTTGCGCTCTGTGAGCAGCAGCCCAAGCTCCTCAAAAAATTGCATGGTATCGGCAACGGTGAATTGACGCAGCACAGTCTGAATAAAGGCTGTTGTCGCACCGCGATAGAAATCGGCACATTCCTGCTTGAGATTCGTAAGATTGCACTTTCCGTTTCCGGTTACCAGAAGCTTTTTTCCCGGTTTTTCCATACCTTCTAAAAGTGTTACTTGCGCACCGCATCTTGCAGCGGTGATCGCAGCCATTAAGCCGGAAGCGCCTGCTCCGACGACGACTATTTTTTTCATAAATTCACCAGATGATCTTGCTTATATGGTTACCAGATTCTTTTCCACCAGACGCTGTAAAGATTTCAGAATACCGAGCTTCGCATGTTCCCATGTGAGACCGCCCTGAAAATAAACGGCATAAGGAGGTTTTATGGGACCGTCAGCGCTCAGCTCAATGGAGGATCCCTGTACAAAAGCGCCTGCGGCCATGATCACATCACTGTCATAGCCGGGCATCGCCCATGGCTCGGGAGTTACATAGCTGTCTACCGGGGCAGCCGCCTGAATACCTTCGCAAAAAGCGATTACACCTTCCGGAAAACCGAATTCTACTGCCTGAATAATATCATGACGGCTTTCGGTACCGTTGGGTACTACATGAAAACCGAGCTTTTCATAAATATTGGCGGCAAAAATGGCGCCCTTTAAAGCTCCGGCGACAACCGTCGGCGCAAGGAAGAGCCCTTGGAAGAAATCCTTATTTACGCCGAGTGTCGCACCGACCTCTTTTCCGAGACCCGGTGAGGTCAGACGATAAGCCGAACGCTCCACACATTCATTGGTTCCCGCAATATAGCCGCCCACCGGTGCAAGCCCGCCGCCCGGATTCTTGATCAGGGAGCCAACGACCATATCTGCACCGTAATCACTGGGCTCCTCGCATTCGACAAATTCACCGTAACAATTATCGACCATAACGATGATATCACTGCGAATGCTCTTTACAAAAGCAATGGCTTGTGCAATCTTTTCCACGGAAAGCGTGGGTCTTGTCTGATAACCCTTTGAGCGCTGAATCTCGATCAGACGCGTTTTCTCATGAATTGCAGAACGGATTCCTTCAAAATCAAAGCTGCCGTCCGGCAACAGATCTACCTGCGCATAGGTTACGCCATATTCCGCAAGTGAGCCGACGGAGGGACGGATACCGATCACCTCCTCCAGTGTGTCATACGGCTTTCCGGAGATGGAAAGAAGCTCGTCTCCCGGACGAAGATTTGCGGAAAGCGCAAGTGCAAGCGCATGGGTTCCGCAGGTGATCTGCGGTCGTACAAGTGCAGCTTCCGTGTGAAAAATTTCTGCATAAACAGATTCCAACGTCTCGCGTCCGATGTCGTTATATCCATATCCCGTACCGGACTGGAAACACTCGGCGCTGACACGGCATTTCTGCATGGCGCCGACGACCTTTAGCTGATTATATTCTGCATTGAGATCGATCCGGGCAAAGCGCTCCTTCAGACCTTCCTCGATTGTTTTTCCAAATTCATAGACCTCGCGGCTCACACCGAGAGCTTCATACATCTTTTCCAATGCTACTGACATGTTGTAATGATTCCTTTCTCCTGCAATATATGTATCATAAAATCCAGAATCCTGTCATTCTGATATGCAAATTCCTGTTTTTCTACCCAGCAGACATCCCGTTCCCGTTTAAACCAAGTAATCTGGCGTTTCGCAAAATGACGGGTATCCCGTTTCAAACGGTAGACGGCGTCCTCCAAAGTGCAGTCTCCGTCCAGATAATCCAGTATTTCCTTATAGCCAAGTCCCTGCATGGATACCATATTCCGGGTGAATCCACGCTCTCGAAGCTGGCGCACCTCATCGATCAGCCCCTCCTCAAGCATCAGATCGATCCGCTGATTGATCCGTTCGTAGAGCCTTGTCCGCTCATCGTTCAGTACAAAGTAAGCATAACGATAGGGGGATTCCTTCTGCCGTTCCCGCTCGTTATGCTCCGAGATCGGTTCTCCGGTCTCATGGTAATATTCCAGCGCACGGATCACACGTTTGATATTATTGGCATGGATCTCCTGTGCGGAGATGGGATCTACCTGAGCCAGCATCTGATGCAGATGCTCTGCGCCCTTCGTTTTGGCAAGCTCCTCCAGCTCCCGGCGATAGCTGCTATCCTCGCCGTTTTCCGTAAAATCAATATCATAGAGCACCGACTGAATATAAAAGCCCGTACCGCCCACAAGAATCGGTACTTTGCCCTTTTGTAAAATTTCCTGCATATATTTCTTCGCAAGACTCTGGAATTTCACCACATGAAACTCCTCATCCGGCTCCAGTTCATCGATCAGATAATGAGGAATTCCCTGCATTTCCACTGGACGTACCTTGGCAGAACCAATATCCATCCCCTTGTAGACCTGCATGGAATCCGCCGAAATAATTTCTCCGTTCACTGCTTTTGCAAGCTCTACAGACAGCGCCGTTTTTCCGACCGCAGTCGGTCCGGTCAAAATAATAAGTGGCTGCTTCATACGAAATTTCTCCTATACAATACGCTTGAATTTGCGCTCCATGTCGTACTTTGTCATGGCGACGATCGTGGGACGCCCATGTGGACAGTTATACGGATTATCCAGCGTCAGAAGCTCATTGATCAACGCATGTACCTCTGCTGCGGACATTCGGTGATTCCCCTTCACGGCCGCTTTACAGGACATGGTGGCGATACGGTCATCGATCAATTCTGTGCTGCTTGTTTCAGGCTGCACGGCCAGATCATCCAGCATTTCCAAAAAGAGCGCTTCCTTTGCAATACCGAAAAGATTGTCGGGAATGGCGCGAAGGGCATACTCCCTGCCACCGAACTCCTCGATCTCAAATCCAATCGACGTAAAATGTTCCATGTACTTCTTGAGCAGAACCTCCTCCTGCATGGTAAGCGTCAGAATCACGGGCGGATTCAGATACTGGGAGGTATATTCCCGCGTCTTGAGTGTCTTCAACATACGCTCATAGAGCACCTTCTCATGGGCTGCATGCTGATCGATGATAAAGAGCTGATCGTGAAACTCTACCAGCCAGTAGGTATCAAAGACCTGACCGATGATCCGATGCTCTTTTACACTGACCGGATCAAGCAGCTTTTCCGAGAAGAAATCCTGCTGTACCACCTCACGTACCTCTGGTTTTTTCGGGAATGACGTGCTGTGCTCCGGCTTTGACAAAGAATGCAAATACGATGCTCCTTTACTTTTTTCCGGTGCTGCTACCGCTTCGGAGCGCTTCGTCTCCGGCTCTGATGAGACAGCTGCGGCAGGTCTCTCAGGAGGCAGAACAGGTTTCGGCAAAGAAGTAACCTTCATCGTTTCCTGTACCCTTCTCTTCTGCTCAAAGGGCTCCGGCAGCGGCTTTTGAAATACCGGCTTCTCCGGTTTTTTCTGCTCCTCTTTTCCTAATGTGACCTGAGGGATCAGCTCGCGTCCGGAGAGTGCGGCACGAACTGTCTCATAAACCAGACGATACATTCCTTCGTTATTCGAAAAGCGCAGCTCCATTTTGGTCGGATGCACGTTAATATCCAGCAGATCGCCGGGAATCGTAAAATGCAGCGCCGTAAAGGGATACTTATGCTTCATCATAAAGGTATGATAGGCATCCTCAATGGCTCGGGATATGATAGAGCTCTTGATATAACGTCCGTTCACGAAATAGTTTTCAAAATTGCGGTTGCCGCGGGAGATCACCGGTTTTCCGATAAATCCCTCGATCCGGATATGCTCTTCCTCCGAGGATATATCAAGAAGCTGTGCGGTGATTTCCCGACCGTAAATATTATAAATAATATCCTTCAGCCGGTGATTTCCGGAGGTATGCAGCTTCGTCTGTCCTCCGACAATAAACTTAAAGGATACCTTGGGGTTCGACAAAGCGATCCGTTCCATAAGATCGCTCACGTAGCCCGCTTCCGTCTGGGCGGTCTTTAAGAACTTTCGGCGTGCGGGTGTATTATAAAAAATGTTGCGTACAAGAAACGTGGTTCCGGATGGCGCGCCGATCTCCTCCATACTTTTTTCCCTGCCACCCTCGATCACATAGCGGACTCCGGTCAGACTGTCCGCAGTCCGGGTGATTAGCTCCACCTGACAAACTGCGGCGATACTGGAAAGCGCCTCACCCCGAAATCCGAGGGATGTCACATCCAGCAGATCCTCGACATGGCGGATCTTACTGGTGGCATGACGAAGAAACGCCATACGCACCTGATCCGGTTCGATACCGCTGCCGTTGTCTGTAATTCTGATAAATGAGGTGCCGCCGTCCCTGATCTCTACCGTAACTGCGTTCGCACCTGCATCAATGGCATTCTCCACCAGCTCCTTGACAATGGAGGCAGGACGTTCGATCACCTCTCCTGCCGCGATCTTATCAATGGTTTGCTGATCTAATACAGCGATTTGATTCATAGATATCTCTGCTTTCTTTTTATAGGGAGCGGAATCCCTTATACAGATTCCGCAATAGCTTTACCAACGGTTCTTCAAACGGCTCTGAAGTCGGTTCAACACATTCAATGCCTCCAGAGGCGTCAGAGTAGCGATCTCGATTTCCTTCAATTCGTTCAGCACATCTTCATCACTGACCGTATCAAATAAGGACATCTGCTCGAGATCCACCTGATCATATTTCTGAGGCTTTGCTTTTGGCCGCGTGCGTACGCTATCTTCACGAACCTCGCTGATGGTCTCCGTGATATCCGCATTACTCAGCTCTTCGACCAGCTCCTTGGCGCGTGCGATGACGCTGTCAGGAACCCCGGCCAGCTTTGCGACCTGAATACCGTAGCTCTTGTCAGCGCCGCCTTTGACGATCTTTCGAAGAAAAACGATGTCATCGCCCTTTTCCTTGACAGCGATACAGTAGTTATTCACATTGGAGAGCTTCCCCTCCAGCTCGGTCAGCTCATGATAATGTGTTGCAAATAAGGTCTTGGCTCCTAAAAGCTTCGGATTGCTGATGTGCTCTACCACAGCCCATGCAATACTTAAGCCGTCAAACGTGCTGGTTCCGCGTCCGATCTCATCCAGAATCAAAAGACTGTTGGAGGTGGCGTTTCGCAAAATATTGGCGACCTCGGTCATCTCCACCATAAAGGTACTCTGACCGCTGGCCAGATCATCGGATGCGCCCACACGGGTAAATATACGGTCTACGATTCCGATCTTTGCGGATGCAGCAGGCACAAAGGAACCGATCTGCGCCATCAGCACGATCAATGCGGACTGACGCATATAG
Organism: Eubacteriales bacterium; assembly: GCA_030526715.1. Lineage (GTDB taxonomy): Bacteria > Bacillota > Clostridia > Lachnospirales > Lachnospiraceae > Marvinbryantia. The sequence continues at coordinate 6,269 of JAUNCG010000053.1, read as the reverse complement.
GTAGACTTACCTGCCATATTGGGGCCGGTAATGATGGAAATACGGTTTTTCCCGTTATCCAGAGAAGTGTCATTCGGGATAAACATGTCGTTATGGATCATCTGCTCTACCACCGGATGGCGACCGTCCTTGATCTGGATCGATCCTCTGGTATTCATCTTCGGACATACATAATTGTTTCTCTCTGCCACAAGAGAAAGAGAAGCAAATACGTCCACGCCTGCAATCGCCTTGGCGGTCTTCTGGATCCGAAGAATTTCTGCGCCGAGCTTATCGCGCACTTCACAGAATAATTGATATTCCAACGCAGTCAGACGATCCTCCGCGCCGAGGATCATATCCTCCAGCTCTTTTAATTCCGGAGTAATATAGCGTTCAGCATTGGCAAGCGTCTGTTTTCTGGTATAGTAATCCGGCACCAGATCCTTGTAGGAATTGGTCACCTCAAGGTAATATCCGAAAACCTTGTTATATTTAATTCGAAGATTTTTGATTCCGGTAGCCTCACGTTCCTTGGTCTCCAGCTCTGCAAGCCATGTCTTGCCTTCGGTCTTCGCATGTCTCAGACGGTCGGTTTCTTCATCAAAGCCTTCACGGATGATATTTCCGTCCCGCACGGAAATCGGGGGCTCCTCCTGAATAGATCTTTCAAGCAGATCATACAGATCCTCCAGAGTATCCAGATCATCCCGGATCTCGCACATCAGGCTGCTCTGAAAATCCTGTAGAATATACCGGATATGCGGCAGCATGGACAGAGAATTGCGGAACGCGATCAGGTCTCTGGGGTTTGCCGTCTGATAACTGATCTTACTGATCAGGCGCTCCAGATCATACACCGGCTGCAGATATTCTCGCAGCTCCTCGCGGGCGATGGCATTCTGATTCAGCTCTTTGATGACCTCCTGTCTGCGCTCGATCTCATCGATATCGACCAGCGGCTGCTCAATAAAGCTTCGCAGCATACGTGCGCCCATGGCGGTTCTGGTCTTATCCAGAACCCACAAAAGCGAGCCGCGCTTCTGCTTTTCACGTAGAGTTTCGCATAGCTCGAGATTCCGCCTAGTAGAGCTGTCCAAAAGCATGAACTTGCCGGTGAGGTACGGTGTCAGCTTTGTCAGATTAGAAATAGAGGTCTTCTGTGTCTCCACAAGATACTGCATCAGTGCGCCGCTGGCGATCACACCGCAATTAAAATCTTCCAGTCCTAATCCTGCAAGACTGGTCACCTTAAAATGCTCCATCAGAGAACGCTTGCAGAGATCATCGTCAAAATACCATGAATCCAGAGAATATATCATGATTCCGAGGCGATTCTTAAAATCATCAATATCAATTCCACTCACATAAAAGGCCTGATTACAGATGATTTCAGACGGGGCATAGCGTGCCACTTCATCCAGCAGCTTCCGGTCAGAATCCACCTCGGTCACAAAATAAGCACCGGTGGAAATATCCGCGATGGAAACGCCATACTTATCTCCCAGATAAACAATACACATCAAATAGTTGTTCTTCGTTTCATCCAGCGCCATGGTATCAAGATTCGTTCCGGGAGTGATGATCCGTACAACCTCACGCTTTACGATACCCTTCGCCAGCTTCGGATCCTCCATCTGCTCGCAGATAGCCACCTTATATCCTTTACCGACCAGACGATTCAGGTACCCATCCACCGAATGAAACGGCACGCCGCACATGGGCGCCCGATCCTCCATGCCGCAATTTTTCCCGGTAAGCGTGATCTCCAGTTCTCTGGATGCAGTCAGGGCGTCATCGAAAAACATCTCATAGAAATCACCCAATCTGTAGAACAGGATGCAGTCAGGATAGTCTTTTTTTGTCTCAAGATATTGCGCCATCATGGGCGTCATGGTCTTGGCATTTTTTTTCAATGCTTCTATAGTCAATGTATTACTCACAAAAATCTCCTCATACGTACAATCGTTTCACCATGGTATAGTCATGAACAACAATCAGACACAGTGCGAACACTGTGTCTTGTAATCCATCAAATTCAGTTGACATCATAGCATTTATTCAAAATTGTTGCAAGAAATTTTAGATACGAATTCATCAATTTTAGATGCTAATTCATCAATTCATAGATCAGCGGGATTGTGATCACGGAAATTACCGTTGTCAAGGTAACTGCCTTTGTACTGAGCAGGTTGTCATCGGAATACTGCTTCTCCATAATCGCGGTAATGCTGGCAACCGGAGTCGCAAGAAAAATAGTAAGCACGGCCATTAGAATATGATCCTTCACAAACAGATGGAAAAAGCTGATGACGGCCATCGGAATGATCAGCAGCTTTACAGCGGTGAAGATCAGCATGCGGACATCCTTCCATATGGTTGTAAAATCCACCTGAATCATAAACATTCCGATACTCATCATGCTCAGCGCTGTCGTAAGATTTGCCAGATTGGTGATCACACTTCTGGGTGCACCATTTATCTCTACCCCGCTCAGATTTATGATCAGCGAGACGATACATGCGATGGTTCCGGTATTCAGAAGATCTCGAAAGCGGGTCTTCGTTCCATCAGAGTGATCTCTTTTAAAATTCCAGATGCCTAATGTATAAAAGGTAACATTAAACATAATCACAAAAATAGAGGCACAGAGTACCGAGAACGGTCCCTTCAGACTATTCAGCAAAGGATAGCCCATAAATCCCACATTCGAAAACAGGATCATATTCCGATAAATACCAAGCTGATGCTGTGGCACCTTCAAAAGAAACGGAATCAAAAAAGAGAGTATGATCAGAATTGCATAGAGCAAAATAGCCAATGCCATCATGGATCCGATCTCTTTGGCAGACAACTGCTGCTCTGCGTTGACCGCACCGGAAAGAATCAGAGCCGGATTCGCCAGATTCGCAACGATCCATGCAACGCCCGTGCTTCCCTTGTCATCCAGAATTCCTTTTTTCCTTATATAGTATCCGATCATCATAAAAACCATAAATGCGATCATCTGCTGCAGCAATATCATAGTACACATCCTCTCTGTTTTAACATGCACCGACCCAGCACATGAAAAAACTGCCATAAAAGAATTATCATCCTTATGGCAGTGTAGCGTACTTTATTGCTTTATTCAACTAAAATTTTAATTTTTCTTCCTGAGATCCACCCGTCCAATGAATCGTTACAGTAATCTCACTCATCGCATCTTTGATATCTTCCAACGTTATTTGATGTTCCTTCTTGAGTTTGTCTTCTAATGGAAGTAAGGTCTCATTTGTAACATCAAAGCCTCCTGCCGGAGTATCGGTGTTGTCTTTCGCGTGCTCCTCTGCTTTTTCTCTGGAGGTAATATCCTTTTTATCACTTTCATATTCTGTCACATAGGGAGACAGAATTTTCTTCGGAGCGATCGTGAACCACACATCCTTATATGCAAAGTCTGTCATATTGTTGATCTCTACAGTATACGATAAATGTGTTACTTTTTCCACAGTATCCTGCTTCAATTCAAAATTATTTGCTGTAACTTGAAACGGACACTCTTCACTATATTCCGATGTCTGAGAAGTTTCAGAAGTATCAGAAGTATTATTTCCGATCTTACCAGCAAGAAAAATGGATGTTGGACCGTCTGCACCGCCTATGATGGCGAAGGATTTCGCATCGTTTGCATGACATATATGTCCAAATGTCAGTGAAAAAACACCTAAAGTACATAGGATCGTTCTTACTTTTTTATTCATAGTATTATCCTCCTGTTTAGTATTTAACAATCATGCTCGCTACTTTTCAGCTTCTTTATGAGAAGGTAACTTATACTTATAATCAATATTCGCAGCAGCGAGACAGTCACGGACATGATCTTTTGGAGACCAGAGATTCACGGATATGTTTGAATAATCTCACCTCACCATCAATAAAGGCTTCGATATCGTATGATGGTTCCTCTGTCTGTTCACTTGTACCATTCGGATCGACAACATAGATCACGCCGTCGATGACTTTTGGCTCTCCGTCTATGACATGCTGAAAGCTGACCTGATCCTCCCATTTGAATTTTGGCTGACCTAACATAATGTGTTCCTCCTTTTTTGTTCAGAAATCTTCTATATCCAGCACGCGATATATCTTATCTTGCATCCAAAAACCTGTTAATTTTATTATAACAGAAAATGGTTTAAGTGCAATAGCATTTTAAAACACCCCATCCTCTCAGGACAGGGTGTTCCGACACTTTGAAAGTTCTGATTTTCTGAAATTCTTACTTGTCAAATACGATTTCTTTATGATACAAAGCACGTTCATCCAGTATCTTTTTATATGCTTCTCCCCCTACAGGATCAGAAACGGCATTTCCCCAGTAATAGCCTTTGATCTCGTCCATGTATTCTATATAATCGCAGATGTAAACATCGATTTTGGAGACGTCCTGTGTACCGATCGCCAGTGTATTGGTCGTGCCGCCAAAGGTACCGGTATTGAGCGGATTTCCGTTTGCATCCAGCACGGTCGTGAAATAGTTATAGTTGCCTCCGTCCTCCACGATGATCTCGAACGGCGTTTTGGTGATAGATTCCAGACCAAGGCCATTTTCATCTACATCATGAAATTCGATTACCTCGGTATCGCTAGTGTTCTTCTTAACATCGAAATTATAATCCCAGCTTCCATCGATGATCCAGTTTTCGTAGGTATTCGGATGCTCATTTACTTCCGGATATATTTCTGCGTAGGCATTCCACATCTCCGTATATAGCTGATGCTGGATATCTTTTTGCTCCTCTGTAAATGACAGGGAATCTTCATCAGTCAATCCGAGTCCTGCTTCGCTCATAGCCTGTTCGTACCGGGCTCTGATATCCTCCGGAATTTCCGGAAATTCGCCATCCACCAGAGTCCCGATGAAGCCGTTGATATGCAGAGCTGCCTGAAATTCCTCCGGAATATCCGACGATATAGAAGGATCTTCATTCAGAGGATAGCGAAGAACTCCGAGATAGGTGTGATCGTCTGTGAATTTTCCGTCAAGATATACCGTTTCCAGAGAAAGCGCTTTATTCATAAAGCTGAATTGCAGATTGCTTTTTGACGTAAGACTGATGATCGGCGAATCATTTTGCGTGACTGCAGTCTTTTCCTTTAGATTTTCCTCCGACTGTACGACCATACTGATATACAGTGCCTTATCGTTACAGTAGATCTCGGAAAGTGTGATCGTCAGACCGTTGTCTGTTCTGGTAAATGAGCTATCTGCAATGGCGATATCCTCTGCCTGTGTTTCGGTGTCCTCAGGCATAGCCTTTGAATCACTCTCAAGCTTGTCGGCATACTTATCAAAATTACCGGAAAATCCGAGGGATGCTCCGAGCTGTTCAAATACATGACCGACAACAGGAATCTGTGCTGCCAGTACAGGATTTGTGATGCACACTCCCAAAAAGCAGGCTGCTGCCGCAGCAATTCCGGCGCAATATTTTGCCATTTTTTGAAGGCCGGTCTGCTTCCGCGGATATTCTCTTTTCATAGACTGATCCTGTTCCATTACCCGGATCTTATCAAACGCCTGTTCCTTCGCGGCATCTACCACATCCGGAATCTGAAAAGATCTCTGAAGGGATGTTGTTATTTTATTATCCAAGGGAGCGGATTTCTGCTTTTGTAATATTTTGTGACCATTCATTAGATATTCCTCCTTTTACCTCTGACGGACCTGCTATGGTACCTTTTGTATTCTTCTGCTCAGGAAAATACATCTGCTTGAGATGTATTCGCGCTCTTGCCAGTCTTGTCTTGACGGTACTCACATTCATGTCCAGAATCTGTGCAATTTCATGAATTTTTAATTCTTCGACATAATATAAAATCAAAATGACACGATATTTTTCATCCATCTGATCCAGCATGAGCTTAAATTCCGCTTCTGCAAAAGAGCTTTCCTCCCATACGCAATCCTGCATTTCCTCAGGTGCAAACTCTTTTTGACGCAAACGGAGTATGTTCGTACATTCATTGATCAAAATGCGGATCATCCATGTTTTGAAATATTGCGGCTTCTTCAAGGTTCCTATTTTTTCATAACAGCGAAGAATCGTTTCCTGTACGGCATCTGCGATGTCCTGATCGTTTTTTAAAATGCCTCTTGCGACCTTATACATGGAAAGCGAGCTTTCATCCATAAGTTGCAGAAAAGCTTCTGTATCACTGTGAATTGCCAGCTTTATTAATTCATGCACATCTGTTCCTCCTTTCAAACAGTACTGTTTTGATCATTCGAATGATATTTATTTGCT
>JAUNCG010000052.1:4170-14025 GCA_030526715.1 Eubacteriales bacterium | reverse complement strand
TACCTCGAAATCTGTCAAATGTCCAGTGTCAAAATTCACAAATATTATTTTAGTGTTTCACTTTCTTTTTATAATACTCTTTTCACATTCCTATATCATGTATTGTAATTATGTGTTATGCTGAATACGTTGTCCTACCAATACCTGACAGCAGGAAAACGACACTTTGCTACTTAAAAAGAAAAGAAGAACCCGTAGCTGTGAGGACGCACAGCTACAGGTTCATTCTTTTTGAGCTTTATGGATTTTATTACCTTTTTGCAATTCCAATTACAACACTCACATTTCCGAAATGCAACTCTTTTTTTCATTTTCCACTTATTATCATTGTCATTTGCATGTGACCTTATCTGTCTTTATATTCGTCACGCCTTCGCGATAGCAGTCCCGCTACATCCTCTCCGGCGACTCAAATCCGAGTACTCCGATACAGTTCTCCAGCACATCCCTCGCGAGCATCAGCAGACGGATCCAAGAAGCTTTCCGCGTCTCATTCTCTTCCACAAGGATCTTGGTCTCATGATAGAACTTGTTGAACGCATTCGCCAGATCATAGATATACGAACAGATCTTATGCGGCGCGATCTCCTCAAAAGCATTCTCCATCACGCTATTGTATTTGGACAGCTCCAGCATCAGCGCCTTCTCGCTACCGTTAGCCGCATTGCCGATCACACCTTCCTCCGGTCTGCCGCCTGCCGCCTGATATTTATTTAAAATAGATTTGATACGAACGATGGTGTAGAGAATATATGGACCGGTGTTTCCTTCAAAAGAGGTAAAGCGGTCAAGATCGAATACATAATCCTTGGTCGCCTGATTGGACAGATCCCCGTACTTAATAGCAGCCAGACCTACCATCTGCGCCGTCACACGAGCTTCGTCCGGATCGATCTCATGATTGTCCACGATCTTGCGATACATCTCCTCATTGATATCACTGATCAAATGCTCCAGACGCATCACACCGCCGTCTCTCGTCTTAAACGGCTTGCCGTCCTTGCCGTTCATGGTACCGAAGCCAAGGAAGGACAGCTTCGTATCCTCCTTCACGATACCTGCCATCTTCGCCACGCGGAACACTTGCACAAAATGCATCTCCTGACGCTTATCCGTCACATAGAGCACCTCATCCGGATCATAGAGCCTGCGACGCTCCACCAAAGTCGCCAGATCCGTAGTCGCATACAAAGATGCGCCGTCCGACTTCTGTACAATACAGGGCGGGATCTCCTTCGTATCGCTCTCCAGCTTCACATCAACCACCAGAGCGCCCTGATCCTCATGCGCGTAGCCCTCGCTCGTAAGCTTCTTGAGCAGCTCCGGGATATACGGCTGCGCGTCAGACTCGCCCTTCCACAGATCAAAGTCCACATTCAGTCTTCCGTAATTCTTTTTCAGATCCGTCACAGACACCTTCATAATATGATCCCACAGCGCGCGGTAGCCCCGTCTGCCCTGCTGCAGATCAAAGGTCGCCTGCAGAGCCTCTTCCTTATAAGAAGCATCCTCCTTGGACTTCTTGCTGGCTGCAGGGTAGATCTCCTCCAGATCGCTGATGGTAAACGGCGCTTCCGTCGGATACTCACCGTCAAAATCCTCCTGAAAATACACCAGCTCCGGCTGACGCTTCCCCAGCTCGGTGATGATCAGACCCATCTGCAGTCCCCAGTCTCCCAGATGCACATCGCCGATCACCTCATGCCCCATAAAACGTCCGAGACGCTTCAAAGACTCACCGATGATCGCCGAACGCAGATGACCTACATGCAGCGGCTTCGCCACATTCGCTCCGCCGTAATCAATCATGATCTTCTTCGGCTGCGCCGCCTTCTCCACAGACAGATTTTCATCCGTCTGCATCTCACGCAGATACTCTGCCAAGAACTCCTTCGTCAGCGTCATGTTGATAAAGCCCGGGTTCACTGCGCTGATCTCCTCAAATATACTGCCATCCTGCAGCCTTGCCACCACATCATTCGCAATCATGATCGGTGCCTTTTTGTACGCCTTTGCCCCTGCCATAGCTCCGTTACACTGGAACTCGCAAAGATCCGGGCGATTGGAAAGCGTTACCTTCCCGTAAGAAGCATCATAGCCCGCCTCCACGAATGCGGACTCCAGCTCCTTCCCAATTCTATCTAATAACTTCTGCATCTTAATCTCCTTTGCCTGACATATAAAAGTCGATTGCGGGACACCGTCCACTGCAATCGGCACTTTTATAATGAATTATACTGGCATTTCCCGCCATTTTCAATAGGATTCTTCACGATATTTTCTCAAGCATGCGAAGCAGCTCGATCTCACTCTCAAAATCCGCCTGCTCCTCATCGGTCAGCAGACACCCCTGCCATCCGCTTCGGCGTCTGCTCTTAATGACCAGATCAAAGGTTCTGCGTCTTCCCCGTTGTCCAAGCACCGTCTCATCCGACAGCTTTTGCTCCGGAAGCATATGCATTATCGAGCTCTTCTCCTCCTCCCTGCAAAAGCTGCGCCGCTCCTGAAAATGCTGCGGGTATCCGTGTCGGTCAAACATCTTATCCGCCAACAGCAACAGCTGCGCATAATTTGAAAAAAACAGCGGTCGTTCCTCCATCTTGCTATAAGCCCTTCCCTCGACACATGCCGTTTCTTCATCAACACAGACGCGGAGAGCATTCATGGGAAAGCCTCTATGCCTCTCTGTCATCCGTAATCTCCTCCAGTTCATATGTCAATTCGATCTGGCGTTTTGCTATATGTCCCTTAAATGCCTTACGAATGCGCTCGATCACAATATTGCAATTCTCAAATGTACAGCCGGGCAATAAAATCAGGATCTGCGTTGCACTGGATCTGGTCGCCACATCTCCCGTGCGCAGACTCTTCATCACTACGCTCTCCAGCTCCTCCACCGCTTCCAGCAGATTGCTGTCAGTCATAGAATTCTTCCGCAGATCATTGCTCCTGCGCACCGTCAACAGCAGCATATATTCCGAGATCCCCAGCCTGCGGTTTCTGCGCACCTCCACCTGATACAGCAGACGAAACACCTGATAATCACAGAAGTAACTTCCGCGCAGATTCTCCGTCTCCCTCATATCTCTCACAAGATGCTCGATGGTCTCCTCCAGATCATCCCGGTCACTGAGCATCTCCCGGTAGACCGCCTGCAGCTTCTGAGTCTCCCGCACTCCCAGATGCTCATAAAAAATCTTCTTCGCCATCGTATAATGATTCATCGCCTGCTCCGGTCGTTTCTGACGGTACAGACTGCGAATCAGCCAGCAGTGAAGATCCTCATCATAAATATCCTTCTCCAGCGCATTGTGACAGAGATGCTCCAGATCCAGCCACGATTTCTCCTCCTCATAGATCTCACACAACAGCTTCACCGTGTCCAGATAAATACTCTCATATTTTACCACACGCGGAAGCATCCAAAGCTCATTCTCGAGCTTTGGAGTCACATTCTGTTCAAAGCTGCCGATCACTTCCTCACATTTCTCCCGAAGCGACGCATGCTCTGTCTTCGATTCCCGATGTTCAGCCATATGCTGAAGCTCATCCGTGAGCTTCTCGAACCGTCCATAATCTGTCTCTATTTCAATCTGCGGATTCCACTGATAGGCTCCGTGAGAAGTGCAGATAAACTTATATTCCCCCAGACTCTTCAGCTCATTTCTTAGACGATACATGAGATTCCGAAGCGTATTCTCCGGATTCTTCGTATCCTCATCTAAAATATGCTCGATCAGCTTCTGCTGCGTCAGCATCTGATCCCGAAATACGATCAGATAAGACAGCAAATTCATCAGCTTCTTCGATTTCAGAGTATCCTCCGTCACCCGTCTCTCCCCAAGAGACATCGAAAAATATCCGAACAGATTCACTTTTATCTTATCCATAGCTCTTCCCTACACAGACGCCTCGTCCTTCTTATCCTCGACCACAGAATCCATCAACCGAAGTAGCTCCAACGCACTTCGAAATGCGATCTTCTTCTGTCCCTGAACCCACTGGACACTCCCCTGCCAGTTCTGATTCTGTGTATTATTGACTTCAATCACAAATACCTGTTTCTTCATAGGACTGCTCCTTCTTCCTTTATTTGCAGGCTTTATTTACGCATTCGATTTCTGATACGAATGCTTACTCCGAGCAAAAGCGCCGCCGCCACAAGCAGCAGTACATACCGTACGATCGGAGTATCATCTCCTGTTTTCACATTTCTATTGGAAGTCGAAGATGTCGTTCCCGAAGAGGAAGCGCCGCCTTTATTGTGTGTAGATCCCATTGACGAGCTTTCCGAGGAATCCTCAAACGTATTTGTGATCACGACCTCCGCCTCAGACGCGGACGGGCTCATAGTGACCTTTCCATTCTTCTTATCTACCGTAAAGGTAAATCCCTGTGATTTATCGTTGGACAACGGTTTGCCGTTCTTATCCGTCTCTGTCACATAATAGGTCACGGAATCTCCCTTCTCTTTACCGACATAGACCGATACCGAAGAGCTCACACTGCTCTTCCCGTCCATCTTCAGTGAAATCACCTCACCGGACTGCTTCTGAAATGCACTGTCTGAAAAAATCCCCGCATAAAAGGTCTGCTCTGTCGGATACGCCTTTCCACCCTTCAGCGTCTTCTTGGTGATCTTCAGCGTGCCTACATAGTCATAGCCGACCGGCAGATTGTTCGTCGTATTACGAAAACCGATCTCTCCCTCCGGCTTCTGTCTCGTGATCATCACACTCTGCCCCTCCGGATACTGGGGCTGGAACACGATATCACCCTTGACCACCGCCGTGAGCAGCTTACCGTTCTCATCCGTCTCTGCGATATAGTAGGTCTCATCCGTCTTCAGATTCTTAAATTCAGCCGTCGCAGATGCCGTATTGGCAAATCTCAGCGGTTGAATCGTCGTCCCGGTCACCTGCTTCGTGCATGCCGCATCCGCATAAAGACCCACATAGAAAATCAGTTCTGTGCCTTCACTTGGAGTATACGCCGCATTCTGCGTCGTGTCAAATAACTGCTTTGTCACACGGATACGACCGTTATTCTTCGGCAAATCCAGCTCCGTCTTCGGGTGCAGCGCTACCGCATAATCCCAATGATTATTCCCTTCCTCTTTCACCGGATTCGGCACGGAGATCAACATAGTGGTGATCTCATCAATACGAAAGGCCACATTTGCTCCCGGCTCCTGATATACCAGATACATACCGTCCTCAAGCCCGTCAAACGCCGCCACACCCTCGGCATCCGTAGTCACGACCTTCGGCGCATCCTCCTTCGTCACCATGCCCGCCAGCTTCTCTGCCGCAGACCTTGACTCTTCGGCCGTTATACCTGCCAGCTCGATCCCGCTATCCCGGAATCTCTCTTGCAGGGTAAAGTTCGCAGATCCTCCCTCTACCTTCAGATCTGCCACCTTCAGCAGCTTCACTTCCACGCCCGGCATCACCTTGCGAACGATTTCTTTCTCCGTAGATTCATTCGGATCCGCATACATCATCGTCACCGTCAGAGATCGTTTTGTCTCATCCAGATCCGGCATTCGATCCTCCTCAGAAGCCTGCACCGCCGCGAACATCCCCAAGACCAGCAGACATGTCAGCAGAGCTGTCACGATCCTTTTTCCCGATTTTGCGATAAAACCTTCCGTTCCCTTTAACATAGCCCTCTTCCCTTCTTTATTGATCTGCGGATGTCAGCTCTGTTCGTCCTGCTTCTTCTTGGCTGCCTCCTGCTGTCTGCGTCTCTTCCTTCGCCTGTCTCTGATTCCCAGTATCATATTTAAAATAAATAAAAATACAATAAATGCGACCAGACCCATGATCAGCAGCTGCTGCCTGCGATCTGTTGCACCCTCCAGCGGATTGCGGATCACTACGTTATTGTTCGATGCGACCTCCTCCGGCACATAATCCGTACGTTCGCCGCGCACCAGCAGTCGATGTGAATTGACGCCATACGGCGTGCAGGTCACCAGCGTCACCAGATCCTTCCCCTCTTCGATAGCCAGCGCCTCCGTCTCCTCCGGAAGCACCGTCAGGATCTGATCCACCCTGTATGCAAAGGTCTCATCCAATATTTTCAGCAAAAAGAGATCTCCCTTTTCCATCTGATCGAGATCCGTGAACAGCTTCGCGCTCGGCAGACCGCGATGTGCGGAAAGCACTGCGTGATCCCCCACACCGCCGATGGGAAGACTCGTTCCCTCGATGTGTCCGCAGCCATTCTCTAGCGCTTCCACTCCTACACCGTGATAAATCGCCAGCTCAACTCCGATCTTCGGAATCTCCAGATATCCCATGATCTCATTCCCCATCGGATTCAGCAGCTGATCATAGGGATGTGTCAATACATAATCATTCTTCTCCTCATCGAAGGCATCCAGAATCGTATTCACGCGATGCTGTGCGTTATACTCCCGCGCATCCTCCCAGATCTTCGAATAATCCTCCGGCTTCATCTCCTCCACCACAGAGGTATAGTTGGAAATCAATTGTTTATTTCGGTAACTGTTCCACAGATCACTGAGGGTAGGATACAGTAAAATACCCGCTCCGATAAGAAAGCCTACGAACAATAATAAGTTGGAAATCACCGAGCTTTTTTTCTTCTTTTTTCCTTTTGCCATAAATATCAGCCTTTAATTTCTGTCTTATTCTCTTCTTCCCTTTTGCGTCTCTGACGCTCACGCTCCATACGCCGTCTATCGATTAGGCTCACAACCGCCACGATGACCACTGCGACCAGCAGTCCGATTATGACGCAGAGCGCCTGCATACCGATCTGTACCGTATCCTTCTTCGTGGGCTGCTTCTGCTCCTCCTCGTAGACCGCCTCCACGAAATCCACACGGTGTCCGCGAACCAGAAGCCGGTGACTGTTTACCGCATAGGGGGTACAGGTGACCAGCGTCACATAATCCTTCCCCTCCTTGATCGCCAGAGAAGAGACCTCCTGCGGCTCCACCGTCAGGATCTGATCCACCTCGTAAGCCAGCGTATCGCCGAGGATATGAATATAGAAATCATCCCCGATCTCCAAAAGCGGAAGATCCGTGAAGAGCTTCGCGCTCGGCAGACCGCGGTGTGCGGAAAGAATCGCATGTGTATTCTCGCCGCCAATCGGAAGACTGCTGCCGAACAAATGCCCGACACCCTTCTGCAGAGATTCCTCCGTAGTGTAGTGATAAATCGGAAGTGTCTCACCGATCGCCGGGATCTCGATCGAGCCCATCAGCCCGTCATCGTTCATATCCAGAAGATGATCGTACTCCTCATCCTGTACGCCGTCCCGGATAGAAAACGCATCCGGCACGCTCTCCTGCACCAGAGTCTCATTATATGCTCTGGCCGCTTCAAGTATCTGCGTATACTCCTTTGGATCCGCCTCCTTGGAAACGGCTCCGGTATAGGTACTGATCAGCTGCTTTGCCCGATAGGCATTCCAGCGATTACTGATCGTCGGGTACAGCAGTATGGACAATCCTATAAGAAATCCTATTATAAATATTATATTCTTGACTCTCTTTTTCATAGGCCTCTCCATACTGTTGTCATCTTGTGCGGTTATCAAAGGGGCGGCGGATCCGCCGCCCCTTCAAGAACCTCATAACTCACCCTTCTAATTCTTCTATCTTCTGTGATGCTCTGACTTACTCTGCCTCACGACGCTTCTTCATGAAGTACAGGCTCGCCATCACTGCCATCACGATCACACCAACGATGGTGAAGATGTATGTACCGATACCACCGGTGGAAGGAAGTTCTGTAATCTTTGTATCTGTAAATGGACCAACCTCAACGGTATCCTGACCATCACCAATTTCAGTTGATGATGTGGTTGTTTCTGTTTTTATATATGCATTTAAATATGTAGCATTAATCTTTGTTGGATACAATGTTGGATCATTTTCTTTTAAATATCCAACGACGGTATTATTAATTGCTTGACTTGCATCAGTTGTATATTCTCTAACTGTAGCAGATGTCGTCTTTGTAATATTTTCTTTTTTTATCGTTACCGTATGTACAGCGCTATCCAATGAATAACCTGTTGGTGCCACAAGCTCTTTAATGTAGTACGTATTTCCTGTCGGGTCCTCCTGAACTTCAATCTGTTTAAACACGCCAATACCAGAATCATTAGTTTTAGCTATATCAATTAAATCCGTACAGTTTTCATCTTTATATATTCCATATACTGCACCAGACAGTGGAGTATAAACTTTAGGATCTTTATTATAGTCTTCTGCATCATATTTCTTAAATGCAACCTGATATGAATAAATTGTAACTGTATCCTCAGTTTTTCCATAACCTTCTCCACTTGGCGGATTATCCGGATTAGTTACAGAATTGCCACCATTTGTTGGATTTGTAGAGTAGATGAGCTCAGCTTTGTTTGTATTCGCATTAGTGCCAACTACTGCGTTGCTGTTCAATACTGCTGAATATGTTACCTGCGGTCTAGGAGTTGCGCTGATCTTATCATATACATATGCTACGTGTATTTTTCGATTTTGAACATCTACCTTAACCCTTGCAATAATCTCATCATCATCATTTTTAACTTCGTTACTCTCATTCGGTACAATACCATTAACCTTCAAACTTCCCGGAATATATGATAATCCTTCAGACATTTCATCGGCTATAAAGAATGTTTTGTTAGTCGAATTTTCTGGGTATTCCGGTTTATCCGCTTCAATAGTAAATTTAAGTTCATCTCCTACAGACGCTGATCTCTCATCTGTCGAAGGATTACCACCCTCTACAGTTTTATCAACTGTTGGTTCAGAAACTTTTGCATACAAGTCTACATTTCCAAGACGTAGCTTAGCCCCCTCTTGAATAGTCGTTCCCTCAATGACCGTTGATGAAGTCCCAGCATTTGTTGTTGTTATGTAGTTTACTGATGCAATCATTACATTATACAACTTATTTCCGCCAGTTATAATAGCCATCCATGTTCCTGCTGTTAAATCTACGCCTGCCTTAACCGCTGCTCCTGTAAAGCTCTTCGTTGTCAAGTTGTTCGTTGCCCCTCCCTTAAGAGCTTTATAAATATTTTCAATCTCATTTTTCGTCGGATTACTGATATCACTTATTTTATAAGTATCTGTTCCACTTGTTATTGTTTCTGCCGTATAAGACTGAAAATCTTTGTCATCGGCTCCATAGATTGGTGACACAATTCGATAAAAAACTACATTTGCTGCATCTTCTACACCTTCAATTGTCACTTTTGCTGTATCTGTAGCTTTAGTCTCAGTAAGTGGTGCCGCCATCGCTGACATACACATTGCCACTATCATAATAATTGAAAAAATAATTACACTTAATTTTTTGAATAAGTTCTTCATATAAACTCCTTTCTCTTTGACATTTTCTCATGTCATTGATCGCCTACATTTTCTCCTTCCCCGTTTGGGTTTTTCTTTTTTACGTTCTGGAGGAGTCCCGGAACGGTATTTCCTGAATTACTCGATTCGGCATCACTTCGTGCCTAAATCTTCAAATACCCTCCTTCCTCCTTTTTCTTGCTTCTTATAAACAACAGCAGCGCCGTCATCAATACCGCTACACCACTGATTGTAAACAAGTAGGTTCCTGAACTTCCGGATTCGGGAAGCGCGTAAAGCTTAGTATTTTTAAATTTGATTTCATATACCGGATCAGGATCCGACGTTTTTGTGATCGTCCACATATTTGTGTTGCCCGATTCTGCCAAGCTTATAGCGACGCCTGCCGTAGCACCTGATCCTACTGCACCGTCCCCCGTTGCTGCTCCTACCGTAAGGATGATATCCTGCCCTAATAAGAAATATCCTATCGGCGCTTTCGTCTCTCTAAG
>JAUNCG010000052.1:0-4070 GCA_030526715.1 Eubacteriales bacterium | reverse complement strand
TTCGGGCGATTCGTTACCGTTACCATTGCATCTGTATTCGCTTGAATCGTTCCCGTTCCGGTATCACTCTCCGTTTCTGTCGCCGGATTAGGCGCACCGCATCCGGTTACCGTTATCTTCGGAGTATAGTACTTCGCTGAATCCAAATCTGTTTCTGTTACTTTAAAGTTGGTTCCCGCAATCAATCCGGTAATTACAATCGTCTCACCGGCTTTTATTCCACTTACCTGACCTGATGCATCTGTTGTACCATAATGTTGCGCATCTTTCAGTGACGAACTAGTGCATGTACTTCCATCAGTAGCAATCCAGACATACTCGTCATTAGCATTTTTCAGGTAATACTTACCGTTCCGATACGGTACTAAAGTTCCCGACTGGTCATTCAGCTCTATCTTGAAATTAAAGGTATCATTCTCAGGCACCTGAGCCCCGGCTTCCATCTGCTTCTTGATCTGCAGCATACTCGGGTTTCTGACATGGTTTGCAAACGTTACCTTCGGCATGTTGCCAACGGTCTCTTCTTCTGATAATGCATCTTTTGGTGGCTCACTTGGGTTTAATGTTGTGGTAGTTTCCGTTGTACCCGTAGCCACTACTTCATCATATTTAGTTGTGTCTACACCTATCTCTGTTATCCGATACTTTAGATTTACCGTTAATCCTTCACCTGAAAGTATAGCTGTCTGACCCGGACGTAATGAAAAATATCCATACTTATCAAATGAAATCGGGGCTCCTGTAACCGAATCTGTAATAGTTATTCCATTAAGCCGACTCCAAATATTCGTAATATCTGGTGTAACCCACCACCAACTATAAAACGTTGACGTCTCATTATAAGGCATATATACTTCCAACTTATATTTAAATGTCTCATTTGCATATTCTGCCTTATCTGTACCAGCAAGCTCTTTACTAACTGTAATGGTACTGGACGGGATCGTCTGAAGATTAAACTTAATATGCAGATCTGATGCACTTTGTCCTCGCTCCATATAGAACATTTTCAGGGTGTGCTGTGTGTAATCTGCGAATGTATTACTGTTTTCTCTATATAGTACATCCGACACGCCGGCCTCTTGAAAGCGTTGTTTTATATTTGTATTTCTGACTGCATCATCGCTTTCCAAATTTTTCGTTGCATTTTCTATTGTAACTGCGCCGGTATTGAAATCAATCCTACCCTTTCTAGCTTCATGAACTCCACCGATATCCAATACAAGAACATCATCAATAAACACCCACAGATCATCATCACCGGTAAACTCAAAAATCATAGGATCTCCATTTGATTTGTTTCCATTTTCCGGCTGTACAAAATTCACCTCCATATACATGCCAAATTGATAATTAATTGATCCATTCGGCAAATACAACTGCTCATCATATCTACTATCTGTTGCAGGTCCCAATACTTGATCTAATTCACCACGCTGTCTTGTCATACCTGACGCAAACCGTCCGGGTTCTATATCATTATATGGTAAGAAATTTCCTCTTTGAAAAAGACGTATATTGCCATTATCTCCATCAGTAACATGATTATCATTTCTGGCATATGGCGTCCCGATTTGTTTATATACTTTGAAATTCCCATCAGTCTGATTATAATAAGCATAATTTTCAAAGCTATTATACACAAAGTATCCTTGGTCATCAAATTTAAGCAGATGGTTTGCGGATGTCCTACTATCAAATAATGGCCTTAAGCTCAAATTGTGCTCTTGCTTTGGTTTATCATTACTTGTTACGGGATATCCTTGTTCCAGCTTATTCTTTACCAAACCCGGTGTCATACCTCCGTTCGCATCCATATAATTACCGCCAAGTTGATAATTACGACCATTATAGCGCTGGTAAAGAAATTTTTCATGCCAGTCGGAAATATTGTCATCCGAATGATCCTCATAATCCGTCATGCTCATTTTAATGCCAAAGGCATCGTTGTCTATGGTAGTTATCTCTTCAAGCGGCTCTGTACTGCAATCATAAAATACATATATGGTTTGACCTGATGCATCCCTGCGCAATACTTCGAAATTTCCCTGACTATTTTGATACTTAACTTTCCATTGCCTATCCGTTTCCTCCCAGTCCAATCGAAGCACATTTGATTCCATTGCTTGTTGAGAAAAATTAGAAATACCTGACAGATCAATATACCCGCTTACATAAATATGTCTGCAAGTTCCAAACAGATCTGCATTTGTATAATTTGCTAAATCAATCTCTTCGTTAGTCTCTTGATAAGTATTGTCACTATATTGGCTAGGTATCTTTTGTAATGCATACGATGATGTGGCATATGGAATAAATCTTCCTTGATTGTCTATTTTTCCATAATAAGATTTAATCCCAACATTGGAATTCCAACGTTGCCATGTCACTGTATAATCCGAAAAACTGTCTGTTACAAATTCCGTTCCTTTAATCTCATTTTTTTCTGTGGCTTCCAGTTCCGAAATCTGTTCTTTTTCAGACAGATCAACTACCGTTATCCCTCCGTTCTCATCTTCCTCCAGATGCATGACTGTGAGTTCCATCTGTCCTTGCAGACTGATCGTAGATTCCACTACAGACACAGGCTCTGCATCTTCTGCCAGCTCCGATTCCGTAGTATCCTCCGTCTCCTCTGTTATTGCTTCTGTCTCTGCTCCTTCCGGCTCCATCACCTCTGCATCTTCAGAGATCTCTGCCGGAATTTTTGCTTCCTTATAATCCATCGAGACCTTTACCTGCCCCTCCGGCTCGATCTCATTTCCATCTTTATCTACCAGAGAGATATCATACGCCAGATATCCTGCGATATCGTACTCTTCCTCCTCAGCCTTTTCTTGAAGCTGTTCGCCTACCTCTTTATACTGTTGCGCAGTGTCTTCATCCCCGCTCTCGAGCGGCTGCACCTTCAGGATAGCTCCCTGCGGGATGGCTCCCTGATCTACTTCCTCGACCTTTACGATCAGTTCGTCATCCGCATAGGTCAAAGCAGATTTTCTCATATCGGCTACCAACGTACCCGTGACGGAGAAGCTGTCCTGTGAGAAGCTGACTGCCTCCATGCTGTTTTCTCCCTCCGCACTGGCTTCGAGTACCTCGGTACCCTCATCCGCGAAGTGGACTGCATTTACCTCATCGTCCTCGGTGAAGCTGACTGCATCGTGATAGCTGATTTTCACATTTACCGATGCGTCCGGCTCGATCTTCTCTCCATCCGCCAAAAAGCTGATATCGAAGAATCTTGCAAAAGATACGCTCAGCTCTTCTTCATTGTTCAGAGCCACGGAATTCTCTACCATGGCTGTCAGGCTCTGCCGATAATAGTTTTCGTATTCCTCAGTGCCCTGCTCGATCTCTTTTACCACGAGCTCTGCATTTTCCGGGATACCGGCTTTTTCATCGAAAGAAACGGTTACGGTGTAGTCCATGCCGTCATAGGTCAGCGTTGTCTGCTCGGTCTCGCTCTTCTGTTCCTGTTGTGCAATATCCGTCATATCGCTTTTCACATAAGCGATGATTCCCTGCTGTTCTGCTTCTGTTTCGTTCTCTGATGCTTCTGCCACCGGTTCTTCCGCTGATGCAGCGTCAGCCTCTGCGGTGTCTTCCATCTCCTCTGCAGTCGCTTCCGGCTCTGCATTCTCTGTCAGAGCTTCTGTCTCCTCTGTCTGCTCCGGCTCGTTTTGCTCATCTGCTGTCTGCTCACTGTCTGCGAATGCCTCTTCGTTGTCTGTGGATGGCTCTTCCATGGACTGTTCAATGGCTCCTGTGTAATTCACCTGATACCATATGTCATCCCCGACTTCTATCTCGTTAAGCAGCTCCAGTTTGGTTCCTGTATGTACGATTGCGATCACATCTGCCTCTATAGATGCCGCAGACCTGAGATTTACTTCGTTCCTTGTGATCTCTATATATTTTCCGGCTTCTGTCTCTGTCTCGCTCTCAGACTCTGTGACTTCCTCCGTCTGCTCTTCACTTTCCTCTTCTGTAAGGATCTCTGTCTCCGACTCACTCTCGGTCTCTGCTTCCGTGATGACTTCCGGCTCACTCTCACTTTCTGTTTCTGTGAT
>JAUNCG010000011.1:44761-52415 GCA_030526715.1 Eubacteriales bacterium | reverse complement strand
GTGAGAGGCAATACAGGATTGTATGCATTGTTCCGAAAAGAACTGGCAGATCAGCTTTTGAGCAAGCGTTTTCTACTCTTACTGATTTTGATGTATGCGACCTGCTTTGCAAGTATGTACGGGGCAA
The DNA here is from genome assembly GCA_030526715.1 of Eubacteriales bacterium. Classification (GTDB taxonomy): domain Bacteria; phylum Bacillota; class Clostridia; order Lachnospirales; family Lachnospiraceae; genus Marvinbryantia. The sequence goes on along the minus strand of JAUNCG010000011.1, from coordinate 52,288 downwards.
TGACAGGATTAAAATCAGATAAGACAGTGACAGAGTATCTGTTTTTGGCACTGTATTCCACAAGCGGCAGTTCCATTCCTTCCTTTATGAGCTTTATTGCATTGCTTGGTCCATTTGTCGGATTGAGCATGGGGTTTGATGCTATCAACAGTGAACGCAGCAGCGGTACACTGAATCGACTGGTCTCACAGCCGATTTACAGAGATTCTATCATAATAGGCAAGTTCCTTGCGGGATGTACGGTAATTTCCATAATGATTTTTTCTATGGGGATTTTAATGGGAGCAGCAGGTGTTCTGACTACGGGACTTCTTCCGGGTGGCGAGGAGGTATTACGTATCATAATCTATCTGGTATTTGCAGTGGTGTATATCTCATTTTGGCTGGCATTGTCGATGCTGTTTTCTGTATTTTGCAGACATGCAGCCACATCGGCGCTGGCAGTGATCGCACTGTGGCTGTTCTTTACGATCTTTATGAATATGGTAGCGGATATCATCGCAAATATTGTTTATCCGATAGATAATCAATATAATATGGTCGTAAATTCTCTGAGCAACTATACACTGCAGTTAAATTTGAACCGTTTATCTCCGTACTATTTGTTCAGTGAGGCTACAAGTACCATAATGAATCCATTGGTACGATCGGTCAATGTGGTAACTATGCAGCAACTGGATGGTGCGATTTCCGGGTATCTTTCACTCGGTCAGAGCCTGCTTCTGGTATGGCCGCATCTGACGGGATTGCTGGCACTGATGCTGGCTGCCTTCGCAGGAGGGTATGTAGGATTTATGCGTCAGGAGATACGTTCAAATTAATGGAAAAACAGCCGATATTTGAGAAAAAGAAGGATTTTTCTTGGGAAAAAAGGTCTGGCTATTTATTGAGAAACGTTATATAATAAGCAGTACTGTGATCGTGAGATTGCAGTACTGCTTATTTATGGCAGCAGTTTTTTGCTATAGTAGAGCAAATGAGAACATGTATATGTATTGACAGAAAGAAGGTTTTTAGAATGACAAAAGTAGACATTATTTCTGGATTTCTGGGTGCAGGAAAGACTACACTGATCAAGAAACTGATTCAGGAAGTATTTGCCGGACAGCAGATCGTGCTGATCGAGAATGAATTCGGCGAGATCGGTATTGACGGTGGTTTCCTCAAAGACGCAGGAATCAATATTACAGAGATGAATTCCGGCTGCATTTGCTGTTCACTGGTTGGAGATTTTGGAACTGCACTGAAGGATGTGGCAGAGAGGTTTCATCCGGATCGTATTATTATAGAGCCATCCGGAGTAGGTAAGCTCTCTGATGTACGTCAGGCAGTAGAGGGATGCGCTGAGGAAGCGGGACTGGAGCTTGGTTCTCTGGTAACGGTAGCGGATGCATCCAAGATAAAATTATATATGAAGAATTTTGGTGAATTCTATAATAATCAGATCGAGAATGCAGGTGCGATCATCCTGAGTCGTACACAGAAGCTCTCCGAGGAGAAACAACTTCAGGCGGCAGCGATGATTCGTGAGAAGAATGAGAGCGCCCGTGTGATTACGACACCGTGGGATGAACTGAGCGGCGAACAGATTATGCAGGCGATCGAGGGATCTGATTCTCTCGCGAAGGAGCTCATGGAGGAAGAACATCACCATCATCACGACCACGACGGCGAGTGCGGCTGTGGTCATCACCATGATCATGAGGAACATCATCATGACCACGACGGTGAGTGCGGCTGTGGTCACCATCATGACCACGAGCATCATCACGACCATGACGGCGAGTGCGGCTGTGGTCACCATCATGACCATGACCATGGTCACCACCATGCGGATGATGTATTTACATCATGGGGACAGGAGACTCCGAGAAAGTATACGAAGGATGAGCTTGAGCATATCCTGAAGGTACTGGCGGAATCGGAGGAATACGGCGCGGTTCTTCGCGCAAAGGGAATGCTTCCGGCGGTAGACGGAGCATGGCTTCATTTTGATCTGGTTCCCGGAGAATATGAAGTTCGTACCGGTGCGGCAGATTATACAGGACGTATCTGTGTGATCGGCGCAGAGCTAAAGGAAGATAAGCTGGCTGAGTTATTTGGACTGTAAAGGAGTGTGAAGAAATGCTGGAGATACCGGTATATATGATTACAGGATTTCTGGAGAGCGGCAAGACCTCATTTCTTCAGGATGTACTGAGTGGAGAAGATTTTGCGGATGGACGCTCTAATTTGCTGATTCTCTGCGAAGAAGGTGAGACGGAGTACGATCCGCAGGTGCTCAAGGATGGCAATGTCACGGTGGTCACGGTGGAAGACGAGGAAGATTTCCATCCGGAATTTCTGAAAAAATGTGTGCGCGAGTACAAACCACACCGTGTATTCCTTGAAATGAACGGCATGTGGGACATCAAATGGATGTTTGAGGAGGGGCTTCCGGCAAATCTGGAGATCGCGCAGGTGATTACGCTGGTAGACGGAAGTACATTTTCCGTATATTTGAATAATATGCGCAGTATCCTGAGTAATCTGTTTCAGTATACAGAAATGGTGATGTTTAATCGCTGTACGCAGGATATGGATCTTCATGCCTTTCGCAGAAGTGTGCGAGGCGTGAATCCCGGAGCTATGATCTATTTTGAAGATGTAAATCAGAATCCCATCGATCCGGGAATGGAGCAGCCGCCCTATGATCTGAATGCGGATGTGATCGAGATCGAGGATATGGATTATGGTCTGTGGTTTTTGGATGCTACGGACAATCCCGAGCGCTATGACGGAAAAAAGGTGCGCTTTTTGGCAAAGGTAATGAGACCGAAGGGATTTCCGGAGGATACGTTTATTCCGGGCAGGAATGCCATGACCTGCTGTGAGGACGATATCCGTTTTATCGGATATCTGTGTAAGGCGCCCGGCGCAAAGCTGAAATCCAGAGACTGGGTGTGGATTACGGCAACCATTCGTTATGAATATGTAAAGGACTACGGTGAGGAAGGTCCGGTACTCTATGCAGAGGAATGGACGAAGGCTGAAGCACCGAAGGAAGATCTGGTATATTTTAATTAAAGAAAAAGGAGGCGGCGGATGGTCGCCTCCTTTGTGAGGTTAAAAATGAAGTCATCACAGGATTTACAGAATCTGCTGCGGCAGATTGACCATAAAGGGTATCCCGCCTATAAGGATACCAGAGGGGCGTATCAGTTTGATCGCTATATATTGTCTATTGATCATGTACAGGGGGATCCCTTTGCTGCGCCGTCTCATGTGAGCGTGCATATTTCGGGAAAAGCAGCAGGATTTGCTCCGGAGCTTTACGCCAAGGCACATCAGAGAATCGCGCTGCAAGATCATCTGCTGCGCAGGATGGCGGGAGTGATCCGGGATTACTCCTTTAAAGCACGGGGATCCGGTAAGAGCGGATTGATCGGCGTAAGTCAGCCGGGGCAGGAAGTGCTTGAGAGAAGCGCCTGCGTGATCGATCCGGCGAACGGAAGCCTGATTCTTCGTATGGAGATCGGTTTTCCGGCAAATGGGAGAACTATCAATTCGCGGGAATTGGAAAAAATATTGTTTGATTTTCTTCCGACCTGTGTACGCAGGACATTGTACAGCGGCGCTTATCCCAAAGGGGAGCTGGAGCGCATCGCATATCTGGCGGAGGATCAGGAGTTTATCCGGGAGGAATTAAAGAGACGGGGACTTGTGGCTTTTGTAGCCAATGGCGCGATCTTACCACGCAAGTCCGGCGTGTCTATGCTGCCGATGAAGGATGCCATACCGTTTAAGGCACCGAAGTCTATGGAAGTAACTCTGCAGCTTCCGCATCACGGGCCATTGACCGGCATGGGAATCAAAAAGGGGATCACACTGATCGTCGGCGGAGGCTATCACGGAAAATCCACCCTGCTGAAAGCACTGGAGCTTGGCGTGTATAATCATATTTCAGGAGACGGAAGAGAGTATGTGATCACGGATGAGACGGCTATGAAGCTTCGTGCGGAGGATGGCAGAAGTATCCAGAAGACGGATATCTCCATGTTTATCCGTAACCTGCCAAATGGACGGGATACGATCGCATTTTATACAGAGGACGCCAGCGGAAGCACTTCACAGGCGGCAAATACGGTAGAAGCCATGGAAGCCGGAGCGAAGACGTTTCTCATTGACGAGGATACCAGTGCGACCAACTTTATGATCCGTGATGAGCTGATGCAGCGGGTAGTTCACAGATCGGAGGAACCGATCATTCCTTTCATCGATCGAGTGCAGGAGCTGTATCATACCTATGAGATTTCCACGATTCTGGTAGCGGGAAGCTGCGGCTCTTATTTTCATAAGGCAGACTGTGTGATCCAAATGAAAAACTATGTGCCGGTAGAGATCACGGAGACAGCAAAGAGGGAAGCAGCGTCCTTCCCTATGAAGGAGCAGGATCTGCAGCCGGCCGATCCGCCATTGTTTGCGCGGGTTGTCAGACGTGATACCGCCTTTGCGAAAGAACAGCGCATTAAGACAAAGACGATGGGAAAGGACGGATTTTCCGTAAATCGGGAGAATGTAGATCTGAGGCTGGTAGAACAGCTGGCAGATTCTGAACAGCTGAATGCTCTTGCAGATATGGTTAAATGCATGAAGCTACAGTATTTTGACGGAAAAAGAACGGTGTCGCAAGGGACGGAGCAGTTCTGGAATATGGTGAAAAAACAGGGCTTCGCGGCATTTTGCGGAAAAGAGATTCCGGGAAATCTGTGTATGCCGCGGGTACAGGAGCTCTATGCGACGCTGAACCGCTGCAGGACCTTGCTGAAGGTGGAATGAAGAAATGAGAGGGACAGGAGGAAACACTGTGAAGAGAAGAATCAGAACGTTCAGCGGAACGCTGGATCCGAAGGTGTCGGAGAGAGAAATCGCAAACCGTGCGGTAGCAAGACGTGCCGCCGCGCAGGGGATCGTGCTTATGAAAAATGAAGGTGTTCTGCCGTTGAAGGCTGGAGCGCGGGTGGCTCTGTTTGGAGCAGGCGCGACGCATATGGTAAAGGGCGGAACCGGCTCGGGAGATGTAAATGAACGCGATGTGGTGAATATTCTGGAAGGGCTGACGAATGCGGGAGTTGAGGTCACCGGAAGAGAATGGATCGCAGATTATGACGCGGCTTATCAAAAGGCCAGAGAGGATTGGCGCGACATGCTGATGGATCTGGCGAAAAAGGAACCGGAGCACCCGTTTTTCGACCTCTATGTGACGCATCCGTTTTATGCTCCGGCGGGAAGAGCTATTACGGAAGAGGATTTCGCAGGAGCGGATACCGGAATTTATGTGATCAGCCGTGTGGCAGGAGAAGGCGCTGACCGCAAAGAGGCAGCGGGAGATTATTATCTGACGGAGCAGGAGAAAAAGGATCTTGACGCGATGGCGGCAGTCTGTGACCGCGTGATCGTGGTGATCAATGCGGGAGCACAGATCGATGTGAAATATATTTTGGAGATCCCGCAGGTAAAGGGGCTTGTGAATCTGGGACAGCCGGGGATGGAGGGCGGTAACGCTCTTGCGGATGTTCTCACAGGAAAAGTGAATCCCAGCGGAAAACTGACGGATACATGGGCAAAGCATTATCTTGATTTTCCGAATGCACGAACCTTCAGCTACCAGAGCGGAGATATCACCAGAGAGTTATATGAAGAAGGCATTTACGTCGGATATCGCTATTTTGACAGCTTCGAGATAGAGCCGCAGTTCCCTTTCGGGTTCGGACTTTCTTACACGACCTTTGAGATACGCGTAGAACAGGTGTGGGCGGATGAGCAGGCGGCGCATGTGCAAGTGGCTGTGGAGAATACGGGAGCATGTGCGGGCAGAGAGGTTGTACAGATCTATGCTGCATGCCCTCAGGAGGATATACCCAAGGAGTTTAAAAGACTCTGTGGCTTTGCCAAGACGAAGGAACTGGAGGCAGGGGAGACGCAGACGCTCACCATAGATATCCCGGCAAAGCAGCTGGCATCCTTTGATGAGCAGCGACATGCGTGGGTACTTGAGAACGGCGTATATGGATTGTTTGTGGGGAATTCCTCGGCAGACGCATCTGTAGAAGCGGTTCTGGAGGTGAAAGCAACGGTGGTTTTAGAGGAGGTAGCGAAGATCTGTCCGCTTCAGGAGGAACTGACGGAGCTGCTCAGACCGGAGGACCGCTGCGAGGAGTTTACAAAAAAATGGAAATCGGAAGCGGCTGCGAAACAAGTGATCCCGGTCAGCTTTATGCCGCTGCCTCTGAGTAAGGTGAGGATCGCGCCGGATATCTTTGATTCCATGGCGGCAGAGCAGGTAGAAAAGCTGTCGGATGAGGAGCTGATCGCTATGGTGATCGGTGAGGTCAGCCGAGGACATGATGTCGCGCTTGGAGCAGCGGGAATCATGGTTCCGGGAGCCGCCGGGGAGACCAGCGGTGTGCTTGAGGAAACCTATGATATACCGGCGATCGCCATGACCGACGGACCGGCGGGACTGCGTCTCTCACAGGACTATGAGGCAGATCAGAAGGAAAACACCGTGTATATCAAAGGAATCTGGGGCGCTCTGGAGGGTGGATTCTTCTGTCAGGAGGAACGGCATGAAGGAGCGGATGTGTTCTATCAGTATTGCACGGCCATTCCGGTAGGCGCTCAGCTTGCTCAGACATGGGATGCAGAGCTCATTGAGGAGGTGGGGCATGCGATTGGTGTGGAGATGCAGGAGTTCGGTGTAGCATGGTGGCTGGCTCCGGGTATGAACATTCATCGCAACCCGCTGTGTGGACGCAATTTTGAGTATTATTCAGAGGATCCGCTGGTGAGCGGCGTGATGGCGGCCGCGATGACAAGAGGCGTACAGTCCTGCGCAGGCGTCGGTACGACGATCAAGCATTATGCATGTAATAATCAGGAGGATAATCGCTTTGGCTCAAACAGCATTGTGTCAGAGCGTGTTCTGAGAGAGCTTTATCTGCGTGGGTTTGAAATCGCGGTGAAAGCTTCTCAGCCTATGGCGATCATGACCTCATACAATCTCATCAACGGCGTACATTCTGCGAATAATTATGATCTGTGTACGACTGTGGCGAGAGGAGAATGGGATTTTCAGGGAATCATTATGACAGACTGGACGACGACCGGTCCGTTTGGCGGCAGCACGCCATGGAAGTGTGCTGCGGCAGGCAATGATCTGATCATGCCGGGCTGCGATGAGGACAGTGAGAATATCCGTGCGGCTCTGGCAGATGGTAGCTTGAACAGAGAGGATCTGAAAGCATGCGTGCGTCGTATGCTGCGGCTGATCTACCAGACGCTTGGCTATGAAGACTGTGCAAGCTATGGCGCGAAATTTGACAGAGCATGAGAAATGCGTTATATTAAATTATAAATTTTACAGGAGGTAAAAGGCGCAGATGAGAAAACGAATAGCCGCATTGGCAGTATTGGGAATCCTATATAGCATGACCAGCACCATGATGACAGCATCCGCAGAAGATGATAATAATGTAGAAGCTGTCG
>JAUNCG010000011.1:0-44661 GCA_030526715.1 Eubacteriales bacterium | reverse complement strand
GCTGACGGATACGGTATCCAAGCAGATCCTTGAGCATCAGGCGGAGCTGGAAAAACAGGCGGAGGAGGCAGAAAAGCTGTATGAGAAATATACAGGAGAGAATTTTGCCATGTTTGTATCCTATCCTGCCGGGAATATTGTGGAGAATACGAACGCGATCTATGATTTTCTGCGGAATTCTCTGGGATTGAATCATGCGGCAGCCTGCGGCGTACTGGCCAATATCCAGTGCGAATCCAACTTTACCTCCACGGCTATCGGTGACGGCGGTACCAGCTACGGAGTGTGTCAATGGCATCTTGAGCGATTTACCAGATTGATCGGCTGGTGTAATGCAAATGGATACGACTATCACCTCATACCGGGACAGATGGGATACCTGAAGGCTGAGCTGGAGAGCGGATATCCGGGGGTGTACCAGTATCTTCTGAATGTACCGGATACGGCACAGGGGGCTTATGATGCAGCGTATTTTTGGTGCCGTTATTTTGAAATTCCGGCGAATGTAGAGTATCATTCCGTCATGCGGGCGAAGCTTGCGCAGAATGAGTTTTTCCCAAGAACGCTTGGCGTTGGCTCGACAGAGGTGGAAAAAGAGGAGGAAGAGCTCCTTCTTGAGGTCGATCGTGGAGAGCTGTTTTTGTCAAATTGGCTCTTTAAGAATAACAGTGAAGCAAGTATCCAGAAAATATGGGAGGATACTTCGATGAGGAGTACACAATGGACATTCGAAAAGCAGTCTTGGGAGATCTCGGACTAATACAGGACATTTACGCATATGCGAGAGCGTTTCAGGCACAGACCGGGAATCCGCATCAATGGGGAGACGACGGTTATCCGCCCCAAGAGATGCTTCGGGAAGATATTGCTCTTGGACGGCTGTATGTATGTGAACAGGATAAAAAGCCCGGCGGTGTGTTCATGTTTGAGGTGGGAGCGGATCCCACATATGCTATCATTGAGGATGGAGCATGGCTCAATAGCGAGCCATACGGAGTGGTACATCGGATCGCCGGCAACGGAACCATCCGTGCCATGGCGGCGCAGTGCTTTGATTTCTGCCTTGGACAATGCAGCAATCTGCGGATCGATACCCATGAGGATAACACGGTGATGCAGCATGTGCTTCAAAAATATGGATTTACGAAATGCGGGATCATTTATCTGGAAAACGGTGATCCGAGATGGGCTTATCATATAGTGAAGGAAGGAAGCTCTCAGGAATGATTTCTCCGACAGCGTCATAATAATAGTAAAACGCTGTCGGAGATTTTTTATGCAAAGAAAAAAATGGGGAGAGCTTTTGGCGGTAGGCATTCTTTTGACAGGCTTTCTGGGTGGAATCCTGTTTATCCTTCTGTGCGGAGATACTTATTTTAAGGGAACGTCTCTATGGGAGAGAGAGTCGCTAAGATTATTGACGGAAAAGATCACGGATGAGAATGCCTATTTTCGTTATCTACTGTGGCAGCGGGGCAAATGGTACGGTCTGCTTTGGCTTATGGGGCATACGATAGTCGGTATCCCGGCTCTTTTGGTACTGCTGGGATGGCTGGGGTTTGCGTTAGGGGTCCTGTTTACCACGTCAGTAATAGAACTGCGCATGACGGGAATCCTGTTGTCTCTGACGATGCTGATTCCGCAGTGCGTGATGTATGTGCCATTGACCGTAATAAGTGCAAAGGGGATTCTGAGGCTGGGGACAGAGCGCTTTCGAAATCGACATACATTGCGGGATTCGGAGATGGAAAAGGAATATCTGAAGCTGTTGGTGTGTGGAGGCTGCATGCTGTTGGCAGGAGTGGTATTGGAGAGCTATGCGAACCCATGGCTGGTTCGTCAGGCGGTACGATATTTTATATAGATGCATTGAAAAGAGGAACGATATTTGGGTGATTTACTATATCTGGTGGTCTACATAATTCGGGAAACGAGATGTTGTAAATGTGAAAAAGTAGTGGAAAAGTTGTCGGTTTTTGTGGATAAATATTGATTGCTTTTCATAAATGAGGTAAGTATAATGTTTACATAAGTTAGTTCTGGGGAGATAAGGGGATCGAGTATCCTTGTTTTTTTGCGCCTTTTTCGGGGGAGGAAGGCATGATACCGCAGACAGTACATAAGAATTGGTAATGTGCAGACCAGTAACCGCTTTGGCTCAGCAGTAGGGTCGGAGGCTTCTGTACAGTATCAAAATTTGCGACGGGGAAGAGATGTACGATGATGAGTATGACAGAGGATCTTGGAGCTGAGCTTCAGCAAAATATTATACAGTTTACAAGCTATTTGGAGGAGGAGAAGAATGCGTCGAACAGCACAGTGATGTCCTATCAGCGTGATCTGCGGAAGCTTTTTTTGTTCCTTGAGAATAAAGGCGTGCAGTGTCTGGAGGATGTGACATCGACGAATCTGAATTCCTATGTCCTGCAGATGGAGAAGGATGGATTTTCTACGGCTTCGGTATCGAGGAGTATTGCATCCATGCGTTGCTTTTTCAATTATCTATTTAAGATGAGGAAAAAGGAGGAGGATCCCAGTGAGAAGCTGAAGGCGCCTCATATTGATAAGAAAGCGCCGGAGATCCTGAGTATGGAGGAGGTCGTGCGCCTTCTGGAGCAGCCGAATCTGTCTACAGATAAGGGGATACGGGATAAGGCGATGCTGGAGCTGCTGTATGCGACCGGAATGCGTGTATCTGAGCTTCTGAATCTGGAATTGTCGGATGTCCGCTTGGATATGGGATATTTGATCTGCACAGATGGGGAGAAGGAGCGTGTGATTCCTTTTGGCAAGGAGGCAGCAGGTGCCTTGGCACGTTATCTGGATGGCAGCCGTCAGACCTTCCTCAAGGGTGGCGAATCAGAGATGCTGTTTACGAACTGTTCGGGACACTCTATGAGCAGACAGGGCTTTTGGAAGCTGATCAAGGCCTACGCTGCGAAGGCGGGGATTACAAGAGATATTACCCCGCATACACTGCGTCATTCCTTCGGCGCGCATCTGGTGCAGAATGGTGCAGACCTGCGGGCGGTGCAGGAGATGATGGGGCATTCGGATATTTCAACGACACAGATCTATATGGATATGAATGTGAGACGGGTGCGGGAGGTATATGCGAAGTCGCATCCGAGACGATAGAATTTGCTTACGAACAGGCAGTGGAGCAGAGTGCCATAGGCGCTGACTCATGATCTGCACAAAAGCCAAGAGCATGAAGATAGTTGATATCATCATGGCTCTTGGCTTTTATAGATTTTGCGATAGATGCAGATACCGGTTCTGATCAGCACTGATCGTAAATACTGTAGATTAGCTTCTCAGAATCCTCCCAGCCAAGACAGGGATCGGTGATGGACTTTCCGTAAACCGGCTGCCCTATGCCGATCTTCTGATTGCCCGGTTCAAGGTAGCTCTCGATCATGACGCCCTTGATGAGCTGCTTCAGACGCGGATTCAGATTGCGGCTGTGCATAACCTCATCCACGATACGAACCTGCTCTTCGTACTGCTTATTGGAGTTGGAGTGGTTTGCGTCAATGATGACGGCAGGGTTCTTCAAATCGCGCTCATCGTACATATGCTGCAGACGAATCAGATCCTCGTAGTGGTAGTTCGGGATGGAATTGCCGTGCTTGTTCGTTGCGCCGCGCAGGATCACATGAGCCAGCGGATTGCCGGTAGAATTCACTTCCCATCCGCGATAGATAAAGGTATGCTTTGCCTGAGCCGCAACAACGGAATTGAGCATAACGGAGAGATCGCCGCTGGTCGGATTCTTCATACCGGCGGGAATATCCATGGCGCTGGTGGTCATGCGGTGATGCTGATCCTCCACAGAACGGGCGCCGATCGCTACGTAGGAGAGGATATCCGCAAGATACCAGTAATTCTCAGGATAGAGCATCTCGTCTGCGGAGGTCAGTCCGGTCTCATCCAAAACACGCATATGCAGCTTTCGGATGGCAACCAGTCCGGCCAGCATATCCGGCTGTTTGGCGGAATCCGGCTGATGGATCATGCCCTTATAGCCCTCTCCGGTGGTACGGGGCTTTGCAGTATAGATACGGGGAATCAAAAGCAATCGATCCTCGACGTTCTTCTGCACGCGGGCAAGGCGATGTACATAGTCCATTACGGAGGCTTCATTATCTGCGGAGCAGGGACCGATGATGACGAGAAATTTCTTGGATGCACCGGTAAATATATCGCGCAATTCGGCATCTCTTTTGATTTTTTTCTCGATAGCTTCCTTGGAAAGTGGATACTGCTTCTTTATCTCCGCCGGAATCGGCAGTTTTTTTACAAAATGAAAACTCATGGTGTCCTCCAGCTGTAGTATATTTGATAGAGAACAGTATAGATCACCTTTGCAAAAAATACCAGCTTTATTTTTCACTTGATGAACATGGAAAGATTTTGTATACTTAAAAATATTTAGAAAAAGTAGATAGAGGGAACTGTTATGCCAAAGAAAAAGGAACAGCCGTATTTTCCGCTATTTGTAGATCTGTCAGGAAAAAAGGTATATGTCGTGGGGGCAGGAACGATCGCAAAGCGACGTATCCGCTCTCTGATTGACTTTACGGGAAAGCTGACGGTCATTGCTCCAGAGGTGAATCCGGAGCTTCACGAAATGGAGCGTATGGGTGAGATTTCTATTTTAAAGAAGAAATATGAGAGCTCAGATATTTTTGATGCGGATCTGGTAATTGCGGCAACCAATGATCACACGATCAATGAGGATATTTATCGTGTGTGTAAGGAACGCGGGATTCTGGTGAATGTATGCAGTGATAAGAAAAAATGTGATTTTTATTTTCCGGGACTGGCCATAAGAGATAATGTGGTAGTCGGAGTGACGGCCAACGGGACAAACCATAAGAAGGCGAGATTGGTCGTAGAAAAGATCAGGGAGATGATGACGGAATGCTGGTGAAGATATATACAGACGGCGCAGCGCGGGGGAATCCGGACGGTCCGGGAGGATATGGGACGATCCTGCAGTATGTAGATGCGCAGGGGACGCTCCATGAGCGCGAATTTAGTCAGGGATATGTGAAGACGACCAACAATCGAATGGAGCTGATGGCTGCAATCATCGGTCTGGAGGCTTTGAAGCGACCATGCGAGGTGGAACTATACTCGGATTCCAAGTACCTGACGGACGCGTTCAATCAGCGCTGGATCGACGGATGGATCCGGAAGGGCTGGAAGAGAGGAAAGAATGAGCCGGTAAAAAATGTGGAGCTATGGCAGCGGCTGCTGAAGGCAAAGGAGCCTCATCAGGTACGTTTCATCTGGGTGAAGGGACATGACGGACATGAGCAGAATGAGCGGTGCGACGTACTTGCAACTACGGCGGCGGACGGAACAGATCTGATTCCGGATGAGGGGATATAAAGGGTCTGCTTGATCCGGGAAGGAAGAATATGAGGGTGGAAAATAAGAAAACTGTACGGAGACTTATGACGGCAATCGTGTTCTGGGCGGTGGTGATGATGACCGGCATAACGGCTTGGGCGGCAGAGATGGTCATGACGATACAGAGCTGCGATATTATCCCCAGCAGCCCGGGAGAGATAGAATTTCGGGCAATCGGTCCGGCCGGAGTGACGGAAACCGACGGTAATTACTATATATTCGGGCTGCTTCCGCAGGCTGCAAATGTGGATAAGGATGCGATCGCACTCGGTTCCACGGCACAGCAGAGCGTGATCTCCATGCGCCTGCCGCTGAATGTGAACAACAGTAAGAGTGTATTATACAGAAAGCTTGTAGTCGCGGTAAAGGATCAGAGCGGTAATTATATTGTGCTCAGTAACGGACGCTTTATTACCAATCCGGAGGTGCTGGCGGCTTATCGTTACAGCTTCCCCAAGGCGAAATCTAAAAAGGGACTGCATATTCAGCCGGACATGCTGGCGGACGCAGAGGATCTGAGTGTAAAGCATGCGGCAGTGAATATCTGTCTTGATACGTTCGTTGCCAGCAATAACATGAAAAATACGACGTCTTCCTATCCGTATACCTATCAGGGAAAAACCTACTGGTTCACGAAATATGCGTGTGAGGAGGTTGACCGACAGGTAAAGAAGCTTTCGGAGACAAAGGTACAGATCTCAGGGATCCTGCTTCTTCGCAATCGTGGTGCGGGCAGCGTACTGGTACCGCCGGAGGCTAAGAAGCAGAGCCATGCCTACTATGGCTTCAATGTGATGAACCGTAACGGGACGGAGACGCTGGCGGCCTTGATGAGCTTTCTCGGAGAACGCTATATGTCGCCTTCCGGGAGCAGCGGTCAGATTGTGAATTGGATCGTAGGCAATGAAGTGAACGATTATGTCCAGTATAATTATATGGGAGAACTCGCCTTTTCGGAATATGTGAAGGCGTATGCCAACAGCTTTCGCGTGGTTTCTACGGCGCTTCACAGTGTCTACAGCAATGCGCGTGTGTATATTTCCCTGAATCATCTGTGGCAGACATATCAGTCCGGAAGAAAGTCCTTTTTTGCAAAGGATATGCTGGACGGGTTCGCGCGTCAGCTGGTTCTGGATGGAGATATTCCATGGAATCTTGCGTTTCATCCGTATCCGGCGCCTCTGACGGACGCAAATTTCTGGGATGATAATGTAACCAATTCCGATGCTACGCGCTTTGTGACTATGAAGAATATCGGTTATCTGACCGATTATATGAACAGGCATTTCCGAAGCGATGCACGGGTGATTCTCTCAGAGCAGGGCTTTACGTCACAGAAGGTGGGAAAGACCAGTCAGGAACTGCAGGCGGCGGCGTTTGCCTATGCCTATTACATTACAGAGTTCAATGACAAGATTGACGCGTTCATCATGAACCGTCATGTGGATCATCTGGAAGAGACCAAACAGAACCTGTATCTGGGAGTGTGGACCAATCAGGCAGGAGCGCTGGAGAGCGCTTCGACCAAAAAGGTCATCTGGAATGTATTTAAATATATTGATTCCTCATCCTCCGAGAGTGTTTCCGCATTTGCCCTGAAATATCTTCCGGGAAACAGCTGGTCTTCGTTGATTCCGGGCTTTTCCTTCAGCAAATTTAAGAAAATGGACAAGTATAAGACCGGCATCATCCAAAAGTTTAAGAAGGCACTGAAGGCCAAGCGGATCAGCAATGCATTGAAATACGAATACACGGGGAAAGCGGTGAAGAATGGAGATACGACGCTCATTTACGTGAATCCGGAAGCGAACAGGAATCTGTATCAGGGTGCAGGCTGGGTATTTGCCCGCCCCCTCAATCTGAAGAGTAAGCCTCAGTTTACCTGCAGACTGCACATTCAGGGAATGAAGGGAAAGAATGCGCATATCAGGATACGGTTCTTCAGCGGGAAGAACATCTATGAGGCAGAGGCTAAGGTGAAGGCAAAGACGCCTCAGAAGCTGAGAGTAGATCTGTCAAAATGGAAAAAGCGCAATAAGATCGACAAGATTCAGATCTGGGTACGTCCATATAATAAAAAGGGGTGGAAAACCGGAGGGGTGATTGCCGTGTCCGGTATGCAGAGGGCGAAAACCACCAAGTAAGAGACTTGAAATACCCAAAACCGTGTGATATATTTAAGGATAGAAAAATTTTAGGAGTGAAATTATGGGAATTTATGAAGAACTGGTTGCCAGAGGATTGATCGCTCAGGTAACAAACGAAGAAGAAATCCGCAAGATGATCAACGAAGGAAAAGCGGTTTTCTATATTGGCTTTGATCCGACGGCAGATAGCCTTCATGTCGGTCATTTTATGGCTCTTTGTCTGATGAAGCGTCTGCAGATGGCAGGCAACCGTCCGATCGCATTGCTGGGCGGTGGAACCGGTATGGTGGGAGATCCGTCCGGAAGAAGCGATATGCGTCAGATGATGACCACGGAGACGATCCAGCATAATATCGAGTGCTTTAAGGAGCAGATGAGCCGCTTCATCGAATTCGGTGAGGGGAAGGCGATGATGGTAAATAACGCAGACTGGCTGTTGGATCTGAATTATGTAGAGTTTCTGCGTGAGGTGGGACCGCATTTTTCAGTAAACAATATGCTCAGAGCAGAGTGCTACAAGCAGCGTATGGAGAAGGGACTGAGCTTCCTCGAGTTCAACTATATGCTGATGCAGAGCTATGATTTCTATGAGCTGTTCCAGAGATACGGCTGTAATATGCAGTTCGGCGGCGACGATCAGTGGAGCAACATGCTGGGCGGTACGGAGCTTATCCGTCGTAAGCTTGGCAAGGATGCTCATGCGATGACGATCACGCTTCTTCTGAACTCTGAGGGTAAGAAGATGGGTAAGACACAGTCCGGAGCGGTATGGCTTGATCCGAAGAAGACTTCCCCGTATGAGTTCTACCAGTACTGGAGAAATGTAGCGGACGCGGACGTATTGAAGTGTATCCGTATGCTGACCTTCCTTCCGCTCGAGGAGATCGACGCCATGGATGCGTGGGAAGGCAGTGAGCTGAATAAGGCGAAAGAGATTCTGGCATTTGAGCTGACGAAGCTTGTACACGGTGAGAAAGAGGCGAAGAAGGCAGATGAGGCAGCGAAGGCTTTATTTGCGGCAGGAGGCAAGAGTGCAAATGTGCCGACTACCACTTACCCGAAGGCAGAGCTGGAGGCAGGTAAGGATATCATGACACTTCTGGTGGAGACCAAGCTGGCGGCCAGCCGTTCCGAGGCGAGACGTCTGGTACAGCAGGGCGGTGTCAGTGTCAATGATGTGAAGGTGACGGAGTTTGACCGGGTATTTACAACCGCAGATCTGGACAGCGACGGCGTACTCTTGATCAAGAAGGGTAAAAAAGGATTTCATCAGGTGAAGCCTGAGTAGAGGAGGAAGATTGTGAAAAAGTATGGTGTTAATGAACTGAGAAAAATGTTCTTGGAGTTTTTTGAGAGTAAGGGACATCTTGCTATGAAGAGCTTTTCTCTGGTGCCGCATAATGATAACAGCTTGCTGCTGATCAATTCCGGTATGGCTCCGTTGAAGCCGTATTTTACGGGAGCGGAGATTCCGCCCCGCAGACGTGTGACTACCTGTCAGAAGTGTATCCGTACAGGTGATATCGAGAATGTAGGTAAGACTGCGCGTCACGGTACTTTTTTTGAGATGCTGGGAAATTTCTCTTTCGGAGATTACTTTAAGCGCGAGGCGATTCACTGGTCATGGGAGTTTTTGACAGAAGTAGTCGGACTTGATGAGAATCGTTTGTATCCGTCAATCTATGTGGATGATGATGAAGCGTTTGAGATCTGGAATAAGGAGATCGGTATTGCGCCGGAGAGAATTTTCCGTTTCGGTAAAGAGGACAACTTCTGGGAGCATGGCGCAGGTCCGTGCGGTCCGTGTTCTGAGATCTATTATGACCGTGGGGAAAAGTATGGCTGCGGTGAGCCGGGGTGTACGGTAGGATGTGAATGCGACCGGTACATGGAGGTATGGAATAACGTATTCACACAGTTTGATAACGACGGACATAACAACTATACAGAGCTGAAGCAGAAGAATATTGATACCGGTATGGGTCTGGAGCGTCTGGCAGTAGTAGTTCAGGATGTAGATTCTATCTTCGATGTGGATACCATCGAGGCGCTGCGCAATAAGGTATGTGAGTTCGCAGGGATTACTTATCACAGCGATGAGGCAAAGGATGTATCTATCCGCCTGATCACAGACCATATCCGTTCTGCTACATTTATGATCTCCGACGGTATTATGCCGACGAATGAGGGACGCGGCTATGTGCTTCGCCGTCTGATCCGTCGCGCGGCACGTCACGGCAGACTGCTGGGTATCGACGGAGCATTCCTTTCCAAATTGAGCGAGACTGTGATCGAAGGCTCCAAGGACGGATATCCGGAGCTGGATGAGAAGAGAGAATTCATCTTTAAGGTGCTGTCTCAGGAGGAAGAGAAGTTTAACAAGACGATCGATCAGGGTCTGAGTATTCTGGCCGGTATGGAGAATAAGATGGAGGAGGCTTCCGAGAAGATCCTTGCCGGAGCGGATGCGTTCCTTCTGTATGATACCTACGGATTCCCGCTGGATCTGACCAGAGAGATTCTGGAGGAGAAGGGCTATACCATCGATGAAGATGGATTTAAGGCTGCTATGGAGGAGCAGAGAGTGAAGGCTCGTACTGCTCGTAAGACGACCAACTATATGGGTGCGGACGCTACGGTTTATGATGAGATCGATGCGGCAGTGACCACCGCGTTTGTGGGATATGATCATCTGCAGTATGATTCCAAGATCACGGTGCTGACCACAGAACAGGAGGTAGTGGAAGCGATCTCTGACGGAGAGAATGGAACTATTTTCGTAGAGGAGACTCCGTTCTATGCAACTATGGGCGGTCAGGAAGGCGATACCGGTATCATCCGCACTGCGGATGCCGAATTTGTGGTGAAGAATTCGATCCATCTACTGGGCGGAAAGGTAGGACATGTCGGTACCGTGACCAAGGGAATGTTTAAGGTCGGAGATGCGGTATCTCTGGAAGTGGATGCTGCGAAGAGAGCAGATACCTGCAAGAATCACAGCGCAACGCATCTTTTGCAGAAAGCGCTGAAGACGGTGCTGGGTTCTCATGTCGAGCAGAAGGGCTCTTTGGTAACTCCGGATCGTCTGAGATTTGACTTCGCACATTTTGCGCCTATGACAGCGGAGGAGCTGCGGCAGACAGAAGCTATGGTAAATGAGCAGATCGCGAAGGCGCTGAATGTGGATACTCAGGTGATGAATATCGAAGAGGCCAAGAAGACCGGTGCGATGGCTCTGTTCGGAGAAAAATATGCGGATGATGTACGTGTAGTATCTATGGGAGATTTTTCCAAGGAGCTGTGCGGAGGTACGCATGTATCCAACACGGGTGTGATCACAACCTTCAAGATTCTCTCCGAATCCGGTATAGCAGCAGGCGTTCGCCGTATCGAAGCGCTGACCGGAGAGGGTGTATTTGCTTATTACCGCAATGTGGAGGCAGAGCTGAACGAGGCGGCGAAGGCGGTGAAGGCAACTCCTGCAAATCTGCTTGAGAAGCTGCATCACTTGACTGAGGAGCTGAAGGCTGCGCAGAGTGAGATCGAGTCTCTGAAGAGTAAGATGGCTAAGGACGCGCTGGGCGATGTTATGAGTAACGTCGTTGAGGTGAACGGTGTGAAGCTGCTTCCGGCGAAGCTGGAGGGAGTGGACATGAATGGTCTGCGTGATCTCGGTGATCAGCTGAAGGAAAAGCTCGGAGAAGGCGTGATCGTTCTTGCCTCCGTGAATGACGGCAAGGTAAATCTGATGGCGACTGCCACAGACGAGGCCATGAAGAAGGGAGCTCATGCGGGCAACCTGATCAAAGGAATCGCTGCTCTGGTAGGCGGCGGTGGCGGCGGACGTCCGAATATGGCACAGGCTGGCGGCAAGAATCCGGCCGGTGTGGAGGATGCATTGGCAAAGGCTGCAGAAGTATTGGCTGCTCAGACCGCGTAAGAGAATAATGACGCAGTGTGGATAACATTGCCGGGTTTTATAAAAAAACTCTTGACGTAAATACCAAAGGTGGGTATAATAGTCATCAGTGCAAGAAAAATACCCACAGTTGTATTTAGCACAATCTACAACTGGAGGGAGGTAAGGTGTGAGACTATGTCGAATGTAATCGTAAAAGAGAACGAGACTTTGGATAGCGCTTTACGCCGTTTCAAAAGAAACTGCGCAAAAGCTGGTATTCAGCAGGAAATTCGTAAGAGAGAACATTACGAAAAGCCGAGCGTAAGACGTAAGAAGAAATCTGAAGCTGCTCGTAAGCGTAAATTCAACTAATGTGCAAGAAGTATCCCCGTGGACGTATGTCTGCGGGGTTCTTTGTTATTGAGAATGCTCAGGGGAGAGACTGAATTTCGGGAAGAATGTGTTCATGCACATTCTTTTTTTGCGCCCATACGCATAAGTTGTACTAGAAAAGGGTGGGGGAAGATTTGTGCGTAAAATTATGAAAAAAATGGGCTGCATTATGATACTATGGTGCATGTGGATAACCGTGAGTCAGCCAATGCGGATCGAAGCAAAGGAATTTATCCACAATGAGGCAGAGAAAACTGCAGAAGCTGCGTCTTTGGAGATCGAGTCTCCGGAGGCGATTTTGATGGAGGCTGCGACAGGTACGGTATTATATGAGAAAAATGCCCATGACCGCAGAAGTCCCGCAAGCGTGACAAAGATCATGACGACGCTTTTGATCTTTGAGGCGTTGGAAAAGGGGACGATATCTCTTCAGGATGAGGTGGTCACCAGCGCCCATGCACAGTCCATGGGAGGCTCTCAGGTATTTCTGGAGGAAGGAGAAAAGCAGACGGTAGATACATTGCTAAAGTGTATTCTGGTTTCCTCGGGAAATGATGCGTCCGTGTCCATGGCAGAGTACATAGCGGGCAGCGAGTCAGAGTTTGTACAGCTCATGAATAGACGGGCAGCGGAGCTGGGAATGAAGGATACACACTTTGAAGACTGCTGTGGATTGACGGATTCCGACGGGCATTATACATCGGCCTATGACATTGCGGTAATGTCGCGGGAGCTGATCACCAGATTTCCGAAGGTTCATGACTATACGACGATCTGGATGGATACCATTACCCACAACGCTTATCGGGGAAGCAGTGAATTCGGTCTATCGAATACCAATAAGCTGCTGCGCGGATATGACGGATGTACGGGGCTGAAGACCGGAAGCACAAGCAAAGCACTGTTCTGTATATCTGCTACGGCCTCCAGAGGAGGCATCGAGCTGATCAGTGTGATCATGGCAGGACCGGATTCGAAGACGAGATTTCGAAATGCGGCGGAGCTGCTGAATTATGGTTTTGGAAAATGTCGTCTCTACAGAGATGAAGAACCGCTTGGACTGCCGCAGATCTGTGTGAAACGGGGGATACAACAGGAGACCTCCTGCCATCTGCAGCAGGAATTTTCTTATCTGGATACACAGGGGAAAAATCTTGGAGCCATAGAGCGGACGATAGAGCTTGCAGATGAGGCGAATGCACCTATAGAAAAGAATGCGATAGCCGGTAAGGTGATCTACCGTCTGGAGGGCAAAGAAATCGGCAGTGTGAATCTGCTGTATGATGAGGATATACCGCGGGCAGGGTATCTCTACTGGCTGCAAAAAATCATAAAGGAAGGGACGTTGTCATAAGCGGAGAAAGTCTCATTGACAAAACGAAGATTATAGCTTATAATTGGTGTCACGGTTTAAAGTGCTAAAGCAAACCGCAATAAATGAGATAGGTAAGGTGACGGTATGAAAGAGATTGCGAAGCTGATGGATTATCGCTCGGACGTTCGTGTAGTAGATGCGACTATGAGAGACGGCGGTTTGGTGAATGATTTTTATTTTAAGGATGAATTTGTAAAGGATCTGTATCTGGCGAATCTTCGCGCCGGCGTGGATTATATGGAGTTTGGATATAAGGCGTCTACAGAGCTGTTTGACGTGAATAAGTATGGAAAATGGAAGTTCTGTAAAGATGAGGATATCCGTGCTATTGTTGGAGAAAATGCGACGGATCTGAAGATTGCGGTTATGGCGGATGTGGGAAGGTGCAATTACAAAGAGGATATTCGCCCGAGGGAGGAAAGTCCGATCGATCTGATCCGCGTGGCCACCTACCTTCATACGATTCCGGCGGCAATCGAAATGATCGAGGATGCCGTGAACAAGGGATATGAGACCACCTGCAATATCATGGCGATATCTAACGGGCGTGAAGGCGATATTCAGGCGGCGCTGGAGTTGCTGGGTCAGACACCGGTAAACGGCTTCTACATTGTGGACAGCTACGGCGCGTTATATCCGGAGCAGGTGGCGAGAACTGTGGATATGTTCCTGAATGCGGCGGAGAAGTATGGCAAGAAGGTCGGTATCCATGCGCATAATAACCAGCAGCTTGCGTTTGCGAATACCATTGAGGCAGTGGGAGACGGTGTGGACTGGTTGGACGCAACCTATGATACCATGGGACGCGGAGCCGGAAACTGCGCCATGGAGCTTCTGCTGGGATTCCTGAAGAATCCGAAGTACAATGTGTATCCGGTGGTTCAGTTTATCGAAAAACATATGACGAAGCTGAAAGAAGAAGGAATTATGTGGGGATATGATCTTCAGTATCTGATGACCGGTCTTTTGAATCAGCATCCGAGAACCGCGATTTCTTTTACAAAGGAGCATCGCAGTGATTACACAGAATTTTATAAGGAATTGGTCGTACAGGATGAATAGACAGAATGGGAGAGAGATATGGGAGAACAGCTTACAAAAAGTGACGTACAGAAGATCCGGGATGAGATTGAATACCGGAAACTGGTAGTGCGCAAGGAAGCTCTGGAGGCTGTAAAAGAAGCGCGCGCTCATGGAGATCTGAGTGAGAATTTTGAGTATCATGCGGCGAAAAAGGATAAGAATTCCAATGAGAGCCGCATTCGGTATCTCGAGAGAATCCTGAAAAATGCACGGATCGTCGAGGATCGCTCCGGAGATGACGAGGTGGGACTGGATAATATCGTGGAAGTGTATTTTGAGGAGGATGACGAGACGGAAGAGTATAAGCTGGTGACCTCGATTCGCGGTAACTCTATGAAAGGCTATATCAGCATAGAGTCGCCGCTTGGTCGGGCGATCCGGGGGCATAAGGTCGGAGATCGGGTGTATGTAAGAGTAAACGAGAATGCCGGATATTATATCGTCATCAAATCCATTCAAAATACAAAGGATGAGAGTGAGGACGAAATACGAAGATTTTGACCGACTCAGATCCATCCGCCGTCCAGCCGGATGATCTGTCCGGTCAGATAACCGCTGCTTTGGCAGAGAGTGCGGACGAGCTCCCCCACCTCGGCAGGATCGCCGAAGCGTCCGGCAGGGATTTCTTCTGTCAGAGCTTCGAGGTCTTCGGGAGAGAGAAAATGGTTCATTTCGGTATTGATCGTGCCGCAGGCAATGGCATTGACCTGAATGTTGCTTGGAGCCAGTTCCTTTGCCAGAGCCATAGTGAAGGCGTTCACACCGCCCTTGGAAGCGGAATATGCTACTTCACAGGAGGCTCCGACACAGCCCCAGACGGAAGAAATATTGATGATTTTTCCGGCGTGGCTGCGAAGCATTAGAGGAACGGCCAGACGGCTGGTATAGAATACGGAGCTTAGATTCGTGCGCATCAGCCGGTCCCATTCTTCTAAAGAGATATCGGTAATCAGACCGATGTGCGAGATCCCGGCATTGTTGACGAGCACATCCAGACGGCCGGAGAGAGCGTCTATCTGAGTGAAGACCTGTTCCATGTCGGAGGGGCTTCCTGCGTCGGCACAGAAAGCGTGGCAGCGTATCATGTATTGCTGCTCCAGCTGGGAAGTGAAGGCGGTCAACGTTTGGATATTTGTCCGACAGGTGAGGTAGAGTTGATAGCCGTCTTTGGCCAGAGACTCGGCAATAGCCTTGCCGATTCCGCGGGAGGCTCCGGTGATCAGGGCCGTTTTTTTATTTTTCATGAAAAACCTTCTTTCTTTTGACGATGATTTATGAGAGAATTATAACATGAAATAACGAAGTATGCCAAGAAAACACGGATGAATTCGGCGTTTCCTGAAATGAAATCCGTCGGTATGATCGGGAGGTGAATGGATGGAGGATAGCAGGACTATCGCAAAAAATATCGGGAAGGTATATTATCATATTTACAGGAATAAGACGAGCTCAAGACAGGCGATCGCCTCTTCGCTGGGCTTCAGTCTTCCGACCGTGACGCATTATCTGAATCGCCTGAGGGAAAGCGAATTGATCTACAATGCGGGTGAGTTTGAATCGACGGGCGGACGCAAGGCAAATATGCTCAGCGTTGTGCCTCATGCGCGGTTTGCGGGCGGCATTGATATTACACAGTCTTATGTGGCGTTTGTTTTGATCGATCTGAATCTGAACATTTTGCAGCGGGTGAAGATCCATAAAAAGTATGAGAATACGGAGCTTTATTACCAACAGATCGGTCGAGAGATCGAAGAGCTGATCAACCTGCAGGGAATTGACCGGGAACATTTTCTGGGAGTCGGGGTATCGCTTCCGGCGATTGTGGGAGAAGGGCAGAATCGTGTGGATTATGCCGAGGTGATCAATGTGCCGGATAATCTGTATGAACGGATGAAGGAGTGGATTCCATATCCGCTGCTGATGTTTAATGATGCAAATTCTGCCGGATGGGCAGAGCTGTGGATGCGGGGAGACAACCATCCGATGGCGTATCTGTCACTGAGTAACAGTGTGGGCGGAGCTATCGTAATGAATCGGAAGGTATATACCGGAGTGAACTGGCGGGCGGCAGAGTTTGGACATATGACGGTGATACCGTGGGGGAAAAAGTGCTACTGCGGCAGCTACGGATGTCTGAACAGCTATTGCTCGGCCTGTGTGCTGTCGGATTTTACAAACGGCGATATCGGAGAATTCTTCTGGCAGATGAAGATGACAGGAAACCGGGGATATCGGAATGTATTTGAGGAATATATGAAGCATCTGGCGCTGGCGGTGAATAATCTGCGCATGTGCTTTGACTGTGATGTGGTACTTGGAGGCAATGTGGGCGGATATATGGAGGAATATCTGGAGGAGTTTAAAAAGCTGGCCTGCGATCTGAATCCTTATGAAGATACGGCAGATTATATCAAGACCGGATTGTGCAGAACAGAACCCTCGGCGGTGGGGGCGGCTCTGTATTTTATAGATGATTTTGTCCGATCGCCGAAGCATATTTAAAATAGAATGTAAAAGGGATACAAATGGTATTAAAGACTGAAAAATGCCATTTGTATCCCTTTGTTATTTGAATTGCATAAAAATTTCGAACGAAACATACATAAAATATTATTCGAAACAATAAAACATTATAAGTAAAAAAAACAAGATAAATCAAATAAACTATACAATATGACCAAAAACAAACAATAAAAATTATAAAAACAGATGAACTTATGTAAAATACCTAATTTAAAGTGGACATTGCATAGTGAATGTGCTATAAAGAAATTAACAGAAATGAATCGTGTTTGATGGATTTGGGAGGACACTATGGATGAAATCAAATTAAGAGTCAGTGGTATTGAAAAATCGTTTCCTGGTGTCAAAGCTTTGAGCAATATTAACTTTGCAGTAAGAAAAGGAACAGTACATGCTCTTTGCGGAGAGAACGGAGCGGGAAAATCAACACTGATGAAGGTACTTACCGGATTGTACAAGGCGGATAAGGGGCAGATCTTTATTGATGAGAAGCCGGTAGAGATCAGGAATCCGATTCAGGCGCGTGAATATGGTATTTCCATGATTGCACAGGAATTGAACTATGTTTCTGAGCTGTCGGTAGAGGAGAACCTGTTCATGGGGCGCTTACCGGTGAACCGGTTCGGTAAGGTAGACTGGAAGAAGGTTCGCAGAGAGGCGAAGAAGTTCTTGGAGGAAGAGCATTTGAGCTATGCGCCGGATCAGAAGCTCAAGACCTTGACGGTTTCGGATATTCAGATGCTGGAGATCATCAAGGCGGTAACGAATAATGCTCAGGTGGTTTTGATGGATGAGCCGACCTCTTCCATTTCCCAGAATGAAGTGAAGCTCTTGTTTGAAAAAATCGAAGAGCTGAAGGAGAAGGGAGTAAGCATTATCTACATTTCCCATAAAATGGATGAAGTGTTCCAGATCGCAGATGATATCACGGTGATTCGGGACGGCGCGGTAGTTTCTACAGATCGGGCAGAGGAGCTGGATATTGAGACGGTCATTGCCAGAATGGTAGGACGAAAGATGGATAACGCTTACCCGAAGGAGATCATTCCTCTGGGGGAGAAGAGCTTCGAGGTTACAGATTTTAATGAAAAGGGGATGTTTGCCAACATCAATTTTAATGCTCGCAAGGGCGAGATCGTTGGCTTTGCGGGACTGGTAGGAGCCGGACGGACAGAGGTCATGAGAGCGATCTTCGGTCTTGATCACAAGGAAAGCGGAACCGTGAAGATCAAGGGCGAGGAGGTGGAGATCAAAAGTCCGCAGGACGCGATCGCCAAAGGGCTGATCATGCTGTCGGAGGATCGAAAAGAGTACGGAATCATTCCGGTTCGCAGCGTTATGGAGAATGCGAGTCTGGCTTCGCTGAAAAGGTATTTCTTCGGAGGTCGGAACCATCATGGGAAGGAACGCAGGGAGGTTACCGATATCTTTCAGAAGATGAATGTAAAGACTCCGTCGCTGGAGACGCTGATTTCCTCTCTCTCGGGAGGCAATGCACAGAAGGTGCTGCTGGCGCGCTGGATGCTGTGTGAACCGGAGATCATGATTCTGGATGAGCCGACGCGTGGTATTGATGTCGGAGCAAAGTTTGAGATTTATAAACTGATGACGGACATTGTCAAAGAGGGGAAGACGATTATTATGGTATCCTCTGAGCTGCCGGAGCTGATCGGTATGTGTGACAGAATCTATGTCATGTGTCAGGGAAAGATCATGGGCTGTCTGAGCAGAGAAGAGTTTAATCAGGAGTCCATCATGATGCGCGCTACCGGCCTTTTTGGCAAGGAAGGGAAAGGAGTAAAAAATGAATAACAATAGACAGCTTACGGCATATCTTCAGAGGTTTTCTATATTTATCGTACTGATCGTAATGTTTCTGGCCTGTTCCGCTTTAAGTCCGTATTTCTTAAAGACGAATAATCTGATGAACATTGCGAGACAGCTGTGTGTGGGTATCCTGATCGCCTACGGTGAGATGATCCTGATCGTCAGTGGTTTTCTGGATCTGTCCATCGGTTCGGTACTGGCTCTGGCGGGAGTGCTTTCCGTCGCGGCATACAAGTCTACCGGTTCTATGCTGCTGGCGATTCTGGTGGCATTGGTAGTTGGTATTTTGTGTAATCTGTTTAACGGTATTTTCGTAGCGCAATTTCAGGTGCCGGCCTTTATCGCAACGCTCGGCATGCAGCAGATCGCGCGAGGCATTGCTCTTTACTTTACCGGTGGCGCCAATATTCTGCAGATCGGAAAATATGTCAATGTCGGGCAGGGAATGATGGGATTTATGCCGATTCCGGTGATCATTGTCATAGTGATCACGGTGATCGTCTGGTATATGTTTAATCATACCAGATACGGTCGCAGCCTGTATGCGATCGGCGGCAACAGAAAGGCGGCGGAGGCCAGTGGCATTAATGCCAAGAAGGCGATTTATGTTTCTTATATCATCAATGGTATGCTGGCAGGTCTGGCGGGTGTCATTTTTATGGCGAGAAACAATTCCGGACTTCCGAACGGAGCTGTCGGATATGAGATGACGGGACTTACCGCAGCCATCGTCGGCGGAACATCCTTTTCCGGTGGTGTCGGAACCGTTATGGGTACCGTGGCCGGTGCATTTATCATCGGTTTTCTGGAGAATATCATGAATCTGCTGGGTGTCAACTCCTATATTCAGAACATTATCGAAGGCGCGATCATCGTGGTGGCGGTAGCGTTTGATATCATGAGTAAGAGCCGTAAATCCAGCAAGAGGATCATGGCGGCGGACGATATCCAGAAGCAGACAAAGTAGCATTACAATATTACATAGTAATCATACCTACAGTGTGATGTAAAAGCGTGTATTACTGCAGGGCGCAGTAAAAATAAAAACAAACATAATAAAAGGAGGAACAAGAAATGAAAAAAATGAGAAGACTGGCAGCAATCACCATGGCAGCAGCAATCGCAGCGTCATCTATGACGGCTCTTGCAGCAGATGAGTATCGTGTATGTTTTGTAGCGCGTGCAAGTGCAGACACCTTTGCTGCATGGCTGACAGATTCCATGAAGAAAGCGGCAGACGAGTATGATGATATCGACCTCACCTGCGTGAGCGGAGAAGCAGATGATAACAAGATGGCTACGCTTCTGGAAGACTGCATTACCAAAGAGTATGATCTGGTGATTGTACAGTCAAACAACAACGCAGCACAGGCACCGTACGTAAAAGAGGTTGCAGATGCGGGCATTCCGATCATTACGACAAATCCGACGACGCACCAGAGTGACTTGGATGGCGTGACCGGAGATGAGGCAGTGGATAATGCAGTTATGGAAGGCACAGGCACGGTGGATGCGGATCCGGTAGAGCAGGCTTCCCGCGGCGCTATAAGAGCGGTAAAAGAGGTTCCTGAGAATGGTAATGTGGTAGTTCTTCGCGGACCGTCCGGCAACTATCATGCAGAGAAGCGCCGTGAAGCATGGGATACCTATTTCTTCAACGAGCGTCCGGATGTAAACATTCTGTATGAGGATTATGCAAACTGGAACAATGATGAGGCTATGGCTCTGATGGAGACATGGACACAGGGTGGAACGCATATTGACGCGATCATTTCCATGAATGATAATATGGCGGCAGGCGCGATCGAAGCAGTTCGTAATAACACAGATTATATTAACGAAGACGGAACAACGAATTTCCTCGCATATGGCGTAGACGGTACAGCGCAGGGCTGTCTGCTGATCAAGGAAGGTCTCCTGACAGCAACCGCACTTCAGAATGCAGAAGAGATTGCAAACCTGAATATGGAATATGCGGAGAAGGTTCTCAACGGTGAGATGGAATACACCGATGTAGCTGATTATGTTGAAGCACCGGAAATCAATGCAGATAACGTGGATGAGTTCATTCAGATCTACATTGACAACGGAGAGTTGACAGAGGACGCACTTCAGTAATATAACAGCAGTGGCTTAAAACCGCCCGGCGGATCTGCGTTCGCCGGGCAAAGTAAATCATAAGAGGAAGGACAGATTATGAAAAACAGAGCAGCATTTATGAATGGTATCGATAAGATGATTCTCAAGGAGATTCCGATGCCGACAGCAGGAAAAGGACAGGTGGTTGTAAAACTGGAATATGTAGGTATCTGCGGTTCCGATGTTCATTATTTTCATTCCGGAAGATGCGGTTCCTATGTGGTGACGGAAGATGAGTACATGCTGGGACATGAGTGTGCCGGAACTATCGTGGAAGTAGGGGAAGGCTGCAAAGAACTCAAGGTGGGAGACCGTGTAGCGCTGGAGCCGGGGATCACCTGCGGCGAGTGCGAATTTTGTAAGAGCGGACGCTACAATCTTTGTCCGGACGTCGTATTTCTGGCGACACCGCCGGTAGCGGGCTGTTATGAGAACTTTATAGCATTTCCGGAGAATATGTGCTTCAAGCTTCCGGAAAATGTTTCCACGAAAGAAGGCGCGTTGATCGAGCCGCTTTCCGTTGGTCTCCACGCAGCAAATCAGGGAGAAGTGAGTCTGGGAGATACCGTGGTGATCTTAGGCGGAGGCTGTATCGGTCTGGTCACCATGATGGCATGCAAGGCGCACGGTGCGAGCACACTGATCGTCGCGGATCTGGTGGATGCCCGTCTGGAGAAGGCAAAAGAGCTGGGAGCTACCCATGTGATCAATAGTAAAAATGTAGATGTTTTTGAGGAGATTAAACGGATCACCGGCGGTAAGGGCGCGGATAAGGTATTTGAGACCGCAGGCTCTCCTGTAACGATCGCGCAGACTCCGTTCTTTGTAAAACGGGGCGGAACCATTGTTCTGGTCGGAATCGCGGCGCAGGAAGAGATCACATATAATTTTGCGCAGATTATGGATAAGGAGGCCACCATCAAATCCGTATTCAGATATCGTAACATCTATCCGCAGGCGATCGCGGCGGTATCCTCCGGAGCGATTCCGGTAGCGAAGATCGCGACGCATGAATTTGATCTGGATCATATTCAGGAAGCCTTTGAAGAGGCAATTCACAATAAAACAGATCTCGTAAAAGCAATTATTAAGATTAATTAATCCTAAAAAGGACTGCCAAAAAATAAGGCAGTTCTTTTTTTACAAAAAATACAAAAAAAACCTTTTGTTTTTGGACAAATTGGTGTATGATAGTAAAAAAGAATTGTACTGAGGTGAAAGCATGATTTCCAATCAGATTTTACAGAATACCTTAGAAGGTATCAAGACGATCAGCAGAGTAGAATTATGTGTGATCAATGTGGAGGGCAACGTGCTTGCGTCCACATTCCCGGAGGCTGCAGAATATGTGGATTCTGCGCTTTTGTTCATGAACTCTCCTGCGGACAGCCAGGAGGTACAGGGATATCAGTTTTTTAAAGTATTTGATGAGACACAGCTGGAGTATATTCTGCTGGCCGGTGGCGGAACGGATGATGTTTATATGGTTGGTAAGATGGCTGCGTTCCAGCTTCAGAACCTTCTGATCGCATATAAGGAGCGCTTTGATAAGGATAACTTTATCAAGAATCTTCTGTTGGATAACCTATTGCTGATCGATATCTACAATCGCGCAAAGAAGCTGCACATTGAGGCAGATGCGCGCCGCGTGGTATTTATCCTTGAGACAGACAGTGAAAAGGATAATGCAGTCATGGAGAATGTACGTATGGCGCTCGGCAATAAGGCCGGAGATTTTATCACGGCGGTGGATGAGAAGAGCATTATCATCGTGAAGGAGCTGACGGCTGCGGACGATAATGAACAGCTGGACAAGATTGCTCATCAGATTCTGAGCAGTGTGGATGCGCAGAAGAGAGAGGATGTCCATGTAGCATACGGTACCGTGGTGAATGAGATCAAGGAGGTATCCAAGTCCTACAAGGAGGCTCGGATGGCTCTGGATGTCGGCAAGATCTTCTTTGATGAGCGTGATGTGATCGCTTACAGCTCTCTTGGAATTGGGCGCCTGATCTATCAGTTGCCGGTTCCGCTGTGCAAGATGTTCATCAAGGAGATTTTTGATGGGAAGTCCACAGATGAGTTTGATGAAGAGACACTGACGACCATCAATAAGTTCTTCGAGAATAGTCTGAATGTTTCGGAGACCTCCAGACAGTTATATATTCACCGTAATACGCTGGTATATCGACTGGACAAGCTGCAGAAGAGTACCGGATTGGATCTGCGCGTATTTGAGGATGCCATCACATTCAAGATCGCGCTGATGGTGGTGAAGTATATGAAATATATGGAGACGGTAGAGTTTTGATCCGGACAGAACCGTGAGAGTCCGCGCAGAGATATTTCAGGCATTAGCTTCATAAGATGATAGAAAGATGATGGGGGATTTGGAGTGTGAACACGCCGGATTCCCCTTTTTTGCAGTTATTTTGGATAATAAGAGGTTTGAGGATTTCGGGAGGATGCAGATGGTGGAAAACGGGCAGGACAGAGGCTTTGTAAAGGGACTGCTCTGCGGAGTAGTGCTGGTGCTGCTGTGTATGTGCGTAATGTTGGGATGGTATCAGTTCCGATGGGAGCAACGGACAGCAAATGAGCAGGCTCAGACAAAGACCGGGGCGACGCAGGAGGAGCGAGCGCTTGCGTTAGATACAAAAGCGATCAGCGGCAAGCTTGCGGAGATCGAGAAGCTGATCAATGACCGGTATCTGACAGAGGTAGATGAAGCGGCTATAGAGGATGGTATTTATGGGGGAATGGTAGCGGCGCTTGGCGATCCGTATTCCATTTATTATTCCAAAAAAGAATTGAAAAATGTTGAGACCAGTACCAATGGGAGCTATGTAGGGATCGGACTTACGCTTTCGGAAAACAAAACAGATGGAACCATCCGGGTGGAGAGCTGCTTCAAAGACAGTCCGGCATACCGTGCCGGTATTGAGATCGGTGATATCATCGTGTCATTGAATGGAGAGAGGCTGTCGGATATCGGTATGAATCTGACAGAGCTGGTGGAAATGATCCGCGAAGAAGAGGAGGAGAGGTTTACCCTTGGACTTGTGAGGGGGGAAAGCTCTTTGGAGGTTGAAGTCACCAGAGAGAATATCGAGCTGCAGACCGTGGAAGCAAAGATGCTGGAGGGAAATATCGGATATCTGCATATTCTGGAATTCGATAACGTGACGGAGGAACAGTTTCAGACAGCGCTGCAGCAGCTTGAGGACGAGGGAATGGAGAAGCTGATCGTGGATGTGCGTGATAACCCCGGGGGAGTGCTGGGTGTGGTCTGCAGTATTCTGGATCTTATGCTGCCGGAAGGAAGAATCGTCTATACGGAGGATAAGAATGGTGTGGAAAAGGAGTACTTTTCAGATGAAGAGCATCAGTTTACGAAGCCGCTGGCTGTGTTGATTAACGAGAACAGCGCCAGTGCGTCGGAGATTTTTGCCGGAGCAGTGAAGGATTACGGTATGGGAACTCTGGTAGGAACAACGACCTTCGGGAAGGGAATCGTACAGAGGATCTTTACGCTGTCGGATGGTACGGGGATGAAGCTGACGGTGGCGAAGTATTACACACCGGGGGGAACAGATATCCACGAAAAGGGAATTACGCCGGATGTGGAAGTCGAGCTGGACGAGGAACTGGCCGCAATGGAGGATATTCTGCCGGAGAAGGATACACAATTGCAGAAAGCGATTGCTGTATTGAAATAGTTGTGTTATGCTGTAGGATGTACTTAAGCAGAAACATGTCTCAGGGGAGATAAGGGGAGAACATGAGAAGAAACGAACTTTGGAAACGAATATCATACATATCGCTTTCCGGAATACTGGCGATATCGACCGCAGCGTCAAGTGTATCGATGATTGCGGCAGAGGATAGCGCGGTGACGGTTGAGGTAGCGGAGGAAGGGGCAAATCCGCCGGCAGCGGAAGAAGCTGTTCCGGTGGAGCAGGAAATACCGGCAGAGCCGGAACAGCCGGTGCAGATAGAGTCGGAACCGGTCGCGCCATCGGAGGAAGTACCGACGGAACCACAGACTTCGGCGCCGACAGAGCCCATGACGGAAGCACAGACGCCTGCATCTACAGAAGGAGTTCAGACGGAGCCGGCGACAGAAGCGGCAGCACAGACGCCGGTGACAGAACAGCCGCAGACAGAACCGGCGGGGAATCCGCAGACGGAAGAGACAACGGCATCTACCGAGACGGAAAAGGAGTCGGAGACTGAGACGGAATCGGAGACTGATTTTTCAGAGATGAACGCCAACTATGCCACGAATATCATTTACAGCAATGCCGGGTATCTCGGACAGCTGTCATCCGCTTATGGAATCAGTATTTCAGAGGGATTCGCGCAGGCGGTTAATGAAGCGGAAGCACAGCTGCGCAGCCACATTACGGATGCGGAGGATTTCAGGGTAACGAATTGGCGGGATGTATTTGCAGTATTTCTGTATGAGAGCAAGAGATCCAAGGCCGGTGGTCAGCTCTCCGGTGATTCTAAGGAGCTGCTGACGGATATTTTGATGAAGATGAATGCGCCGGTGGAAGCGCTGGGACTCGTGGGAGAAGCACCGGAGTTTGGCGATATCTTTGTGGAGGAGTATCCGATTGAGGAAGAGCTGGAGAAGATAGCTGTGCGCGAGGAGCTGCTTACGCAGGCGTTTTCCGATATGCCCGGAATCACTGCGCAGCGTGCGGAGGATATCATCGAAGCGGAAGCCAGACAGCAGCGAGAGGCACAGAAGGAGCTCCGTAAGCAGGAGATGGACAAAGCGCGTTATGAGAAGTGGCTTCGCAGCTTGGATGAGTATGCGCAGAAGGCTGCGAGACAGTCGGAGCAGTTTTCAGTGAAGGAGATGTCCGCCCGTACGATCAGCGATTACGTGGAGCTGTTTGGACTGGACGAAGAGGCGAAATCGCAGATGGAGCGTTACGGATCGGCAGAGTGTATGCAGCTGTGCGCCATTGCCAGTGCATCGAGGCAGGTAGTACGCGCATCTCTGGGGAACGATATCTCTGAACAGCGTGTGGGGATCGTGACGGCGGCTTATAGTCTGGTAGGAAAGGTCGGATATTTCTGGGGAGGCAAGTCCTATGCCATCGGATGGGATCCGAATTGGGGGACACAGCAGCAGGTTTGGGCCGAGGGGAGCCAGTCCTCAGGGATGATCAGAAGCTATGGTCTGGATTGCAGCGGTTTTACCATGTATTGCTATATCAACGGTCTCGGTGGATCGGATGCAGGAATCGGAGGTCATACGACCAGTCAGTGGAATGCGTCCGTGATGGTGGATCAGTCTACAGCCAGAGCGGGAGACCTTGTATTTTACGGAGGACCGGAGCGGGGAGATATGAATCACGTAGGCGTAGTGGTTGGAAAATCCTCGGACGGTGGGCTGATCGTAGCACATTGCAGCTCAGCAGTGAACGGCGTGATTGTGGGAGAAGCATGGTCCTCAGGGTTCCGCTATGTGCGAAGTGTACTGGGATTGGCATGAGAATTCAGCGTAAATTTGATATAATGCTAATGAAAAATCGAAAAAATGAATTAAAGTGATGATGAAGTATCATTAACAGGCAGCGGGTTTCCGATTGACAAACGGAATACCCGCTGTTAACATTTATATATAAAATAAAACAAGATTTGTTTTCGTTTATGTGATGGCCTACACAGATAATGAATCATAAGTAATTACGAAAAGAGGCGATACGTATGAGATGTCTGATGGAACGAAAAACCCCAAAGCTGCGTACAGAGAGAGAGCAGAGACTGATTGACAGGGCGAAGCAGCTTCTGATGGAGCAAAAGCATCTGTCGGAGGAGGCGGCGCACCGTTACATGCAGAAGTGCAGCATGGACAGCGGAAATAATCTTGTAGAGACGGCAGAGATGGTGTTTGTACTGATGAGAATATGAAGCTTTTACGAAGCTTTGACCACATGCACTGCAGAGGTATTTTACGGTGAGATGGAAGGATAGGAGGATGCGTTATGGCGAGAGTAAATGAGAATTATCTGAAGCTTCCGGGAAGCTATCTGTTTTCTACTATTGGAAAGAAGGTAGCGGCCTTCTCCAATGCGCATCCCGATGCCAAGATCATACGTCTGGGGATCGGAGATGTGACACAGCCTTTGGCTCCGGCGATCATCACGGCGCTGCATGATGCAGTGGAGGAGATGGCGGATGCAGCGACCTTTCATGGGTATGCACCTGATCTGGGGTATGAATTTCTAAGAAGCGCCATTGCGAAAAATGATTACCGAACCCGCGGATGTGATATTGCGGCAGATGAGATTTTTGTATCAGATGGCGCCAAGTGTGATTCCTCCAATATTCAGGAGATTTTTAGTCTGGATAATAGGATCGCAGTCTGTGATCCGGTCTATCCGGTCTATGTAGATTCTAATGTGATGGCAGGGAGAACCGGAAGCTGGGATCCGAAGACAGAGATCTGGAGCGATGTGATCTATATGCCATGTACCGCTGAGAACGGATTTGCACCGGAGCTACCGAAGGAGAAGCCGGATCTGATCTATCTATGTTTTCCGAATAATCCCACGGGTTCTGCAATCACAAAGGAGCAATTGCAGGTGTGGGTGGATTATGCGAACCGGATCGGCGCGGTCATTATCTATGATGCGGCATATGAGGCGTATATTTCGGAAGAGGATATTCCTCATTCTATCTATGAGTGCGCGGGAGCGAGAACCTGTGCCATAGAGCTGCGCAGCTTTTCAAAGAATGCGGGCTTCACAGGAGTGCGTCTTGGATTTACGGTGATACCAAAGGAGCTGAAGGTAGGAGATACATATCTGCATGGATTGTGGGCAAGACGTCATGGGACCAAATATAACGGAGCACCATATATTGTACAGAGAGCCGGAGAAGCAGTCTATTCACAGGAGGGAAAGGCACAGCTGAGAGAGCAGATCGACTACTATAGGAAGAATGCTGCAGTGATCTATCAGGGGTTAAAGCGTGCGGGATATACCGTGTCGGGCGGTGTGAATGCCCCATATATCTGGCTGAAGACGCCGGGACAGATGAGTTCATGGGAGTTCTTTGATTATCTTTTGGAGAAAGCGCATGTGGTGGGTACACCCGGATCCGGATTCGGACCGAGCGGAGAAGGATATTTCAGATTGACAGCCTTCGGAAGCTATGAGAATACGGTGGAAGCGATCCGAAGGATCATAACGATATAAGATATGCGGAAGCATAGATCGGATACTTTGCGATCGATGATGCTTCGAAATAAACAACGAGCGTATGCCATTGCAGCGGCATACGCTCGTTGTTTAACTTATATTTTATAACAGGTGAATTCCATGAGCAGCACATTCCCTGACCACTTCTGCAGGCCACAGAGATGCCTGCACTTCACCGATATGTGCCTTACGCAGATAGAACATACAGATACGCGACTGTCCGATACCGCCGCCGATGGTATAGGGCAGCTCTTTATTCAGAATGGCCTTCTGGAAGGGCAGCTCTGCGCGCTCCGGGCAGCCGGCGATGTCCAGCTGACGAAGAAGCGCATCCTCGTCCACACGGATTCCCATGGAGGAGAGCTCCAGAGCGATATCCAGAACCGGGTAGTAGACGATGATATCACCGTTGAGGCTCCAGTCGTCGTAGTCCGGCGCACGTCCGTCATGCCTCTCGCCGGAGGCGAGGACACCGCCGATCTGCATAATAAAGACAGCTCCCTTCAGCTTTGCGATTTTATATTCACGCTCCTTCGGAGTACAGTTGGGATACATATCCTCAAGCTCCTGAGAGGTAACAAAGAAAATCTCTTTTGGAAGGATTTCTTCAATGTAATCATACTGGATCGCCATATATTTCTCGGTTTTCTTCAGCGCCTTATACACCGTGCGCACTA
Organism: Eubacteriales bacterium; assembly: GCA_030526715.1. Taxonomy (GTDB): domain Bacteria; phylum Bacillota; class Clostridia; order Lachnospirales; family Lachnospiraceae; genus Marvinbryantia. Next base: position 15,955 of record JAUNCG010000011.1, on the reverse strand, counting down.
CAGCCTTGAGGGTGTCCATCGTGCGTTCTTCTTTTGTGATGATTTTTTCCCAATCCCACTGATCCACATAGATAGAATGAATATTGTCGGTATCCTCATCGCGTCGGATAGCGTTCATATCCGTGTAGAGCCCCTCTCCGTGAGAAAAACCGTATTTCTTCAAAGCGTAGCGTTTCCATTTGGCAAGGGAATGAACGATCTCGGCAGGGGCGTCATCCTGCTCGCGGATGCCGAAAGTAACCGGGCGCTCTACACCGTTCAGGTTATCATTCAGACCGGACTGCGGTGTGACAAACAGCGGTGCCGTAACACGAAGCAGCTGTAGACCGGAAACGAGAGACTGCTGAAAGAAATCCTTCACGGTCTTGATCGCTACCTGCGTATCGTAGAGATTTAATGTTGAGGTATAATCCTCGGGAATTTGTAAATGTTCCATAGTGCTACTTCCTTTCTATAGTTAATGTTCTCTTTTTTTCTTGACATAATGGTTGAGGATTCCACCGCCCACAATGATGATTCCGGCCATGAGAAGGACACGTTTTGCGGCCTCCTGAGGCATCTGACTCTTAGAACCGATGGATTCAGAGTAAAAGGTCAGGGTATAAGAAATCTCGTGGGGAGTTCCCATCGCAGTGGTATCGGCGATCACCGGCATTTCCTCGTCGAAGACGAGAACAGGAATAGACTCAAATACGGAATTCCCCTCCGTATTCGTCGGAAAATAGGTTTCGCCGTCCACAATCATATAGTCATAATTTTCACTGCTCCACTCCAGATGTGCATACGCCCTGCCATCCTGAATCGTCAGGATCGTGGGAGAATTCACATAGGCCTTACCGCTTCCGCCGAGCAGATCGACATTGACGGCATATTCACCATCCTTTAGATCAAGGACAGCAACGTCTGAGAATGTCTCCTGAGCAGCAGTTTTTGAAATCGGTTCTTCCGGCTCTGCGGCGAAGGCGCCGTAAGCAAAAGTGCAGGAGAGCGCGGCGACGGAAAGCATCCCGACAGCGGTGCGCATTAACTGTTTCATAATCATACTCCGTTCTTTACCATTAAAAATCTATTTCAAAATGCACCATAAAAATATAGCACAACAGAAAAAGAATGTAAAGAACGGATACTTTACTTCGCGAAAGTTTACTTTTGTGCGCAGATATGCTATAGTAATGAAGCGTTGAACATTTGATTCGACGAGTAGATATCAGGGATTTTCAGTGCCGACAGAGCCATAGGCTTCTGGAGGGTAAAAGGGAACCGGGTGTAATTCCCGGGCGATCCGGTCACTGTGATGAGGAGCGGTATTGTGTGATGCCATTGGACAGACGTCTGAGAAGGTGCAATAGCGTGTTGATTCTAAGTCAGGAAACCTGCTGAAAATATTGGTCAACTGTTTCCGATGAAGACAAGTTGCGGTAATAACGCGTGCTCCAATGGGAGGATGTATTTTTGGCGTCTGTCTTCATATGACAGGCGTTTTTTATTGCCTTTAGAGGATACGGTGCCGCCAGTCGGATGAACCAGCCGCCCATTTGGTCGAAAATGTAAGTGTACTTGGATACACAGAAGGAGGAAGTATTGAAACTGAGAGGAAAAAAACTAACGGCATTATTGTTGGCAGGGATAATGGCATTTACACCTGCACTGTCTGTATATGCAGAGGAGTTTGAGAACGAAGTATATGCAGTAGAGTCTGAAGTGATATCTGAGAAGGATATGACAGAGGAGGAAACATGGTACGAAGATACTGAGGAGCTTTTCGCGGCAGATGAAGAAGCAGGTTTTGGCGAAGAAGTAGAAGATGAGTGGATCATTGACGTGGAACCTGTGGAAGAGGCAGCGCTGGATATCATGTTAGATGGCGAAGAGCCTCCGGCAGCTCCGGCGCAGGTCTACGATAATCAGGTGGCTGACGACATCGCAGATCAGGAAGCTACAGCGGATGACTTTGTATTTACCGGAGGAACAGGAAAAGTAACGATCACCTGCCCGAAGATCACGATCAAGGATGGCCACTCCTATGCGGACATTGCATATTCCAGTAAGAATTATACAAAGCTGAGGATCGGTGAAACGATCTATGAGAATCCGGAGCTTGGAACTAAATCATCGACCTTCAAGAGCGTGCCGGTGGAGCTGAACAAGGAGATGACGATCTACGGAACGACGACAGCGATGTCGAAGATACAGGAAATAGAGTATAAGATCACCATCACGAAGGATCTCGCGACCCTTGAGAAAAAGGCAGTATCCGAGACCTACAATAATCAGGTGTCTGAGGATATTGCAGATCAGGAAGCTGTACCGGACGAATTTGCTTTTTCCGGAGGAACAGGAAGAGTAAAGATCACCTGTCCGAAGATCACGATCAAGGACGGTCATTCCTATGCGGACATTGCATATTCCAGTAAGAATTACACAAAGCTGAGGATCGGTGAAACGATCTATGAGAATCCGGAGCTTGGAACTAAATCATCGACCTTCAAGAGCGTGCCGGTGGAGCTGAACAAGGAGATGACGATCTACGGAACGACGACAGCGATGTCGAAGATACAGGAAATAGAGTATAAGATCACCATCACGAAGGATCTCGCGACCCTTGAGAAAAAGGCAGTTGAACATCAGCATGTATCGGAAGAACTCAAGGCTATAGAAGCAACCTGTACGGAAAAGGGTCTCACTGCAGGGGAAAAATGCTCTGAATGCGGAGAAGTGTTAGTTGAGCAGAAGGAGATTCCGGCAAAGGGTCACAGCTATGGAGAGTGGAAGATCACTCGCGAAGCTACCGAACAGCAGACCGGTCTGAAAGAGCGCACCTGTACGATATGTAGGAACAAAGAGACAGAAGAAATTGCCAAGCTGCAGCCAAGCAATAAGCCGGAGACGATCAATCCGACGATTGAGGTAAATGCAGAGACGATCCTGCTGAAGTCAAAGCAGTCTACTACTGCTTTTAAGGTGACGGGACTTGCAGAGGGAGATCGTGTTGTTTCCTATGAGTCTGATAATCCGAAGCTTTTTACCGTGACATCTGACGGTAAGATCAAAGCAAAGAATAAGACGGGAAAAGCAAATCTGACGATCACTCTGGCCAGCGGACTGAAAAAGACTGTGAAGGTGTCTGTTCAGGCAAAAGCGGTTCAGACAAAGAAAATTACCGGTTTGACAAAGAAGCTGACCTTGAAAAAAGGTGAAAAGCTTACCCTGCATCCGGTGCTTGCTCCGATTACCTCTATCCAGAAAATTACATACAGTACTTCTGATAAGAAGATTGCAACGGTAAATAAAAAGGGTGTGATCACAGCAAAGAAGGCTGGAAAAGCAAAGATCACTGTGACCTCAGGAAAAAAGAAGGTCGTCATTAATATTACCGTGCGTGAAAAAACAACAACGGTTACAGTTCACTGATAGAAGACGAAGAACGGGCGGATTTTCCGATAAGGGCGATTCGTTCGTTCTTTTATCAGGATCCGATAAATCCTTTAATGGGATTGTACGGAAAACTAAAGTATGCTATTGTGATGGCACAACAAGATGAATGATATGGCTGAATACCGAAAGGGGGAGGAAAATGAAAAGAAGAAGTAGTAAGCTCATGGCATTGCTGCTGTCAACTTCGATGGTTTTTAGTCCGGTACTGAGTACACAGGCAGAAAATTTAGAAATACCGGAAGTGGAGCAGACATCTGAAAAGCAGACAGAGACAGTGAACTCCACAGAAGAGAAAGAAAAAACGGAGACTACGGAAAAAGCGGAGACATCGAAAGAAGAGGCATCGAAGGCAGATACATTGAAGGTAGAGGAGAAAGAGACCGCAAAACAGGACATTCCGAAGACAGAGAATAAGGAGACCGTAGGAACAGAGGCACCGAAGGCAGAGGAACAGAATCAGGAAACACAGCGGACAGAAACTGAGGCTTCAAAGCAGATAAACGAGTCAGAGGAGAGCGCAGACGAGAGTCCGGAATCCGGGGAGAAGAGCTCTGAAGCAGCAGAACCCGTGCCACAGCAGGATAAGGAGACAGCTTTAGAGAAGGCAGAAGGTACGGAAGATACTACGGAAAAAAATGAGAATGAAAATGAGAGTGGGGAAATCGCAGAGGTAAAGCGCCATGCAGAGGAAAAGCAAGCAGGCAGTGCAGAAGAGATTCAAGGAGATGACGGAGTTCAGGTGGTAAAAGCGGACGGCACTGTGTTTAAGATGTTCGCAATTAAAAATTCTATAGTTGTACCGCAGGACAACGGGACATATGATGTGAAGATCTCGACTGACAATACATCTTTTGATAAGATTTCCTTAAATGGAGCCTCGATACAGGGAGAGGAGAAGTCCAATGGAGGATGGGTATTTCATTTTTCGGTGAATAGCGATGAGACAGATATTCAGATTCCGATTATTCTTGGGAAACCGGACGGGAGCAGTTATAACAAAGCGCAATTATATTTGATGGTTCCGAAAAAAGACAGCGAGCCGCAGACGTCGGACGAGCCGCAGACACCGGACGAACCACAGACCCCGCAGAATCCGCAACCGCAGGCACCACAGGATGGTATCTACTCTGCAACGGCGGAGACTGGAGCGGATATGTTTAAGGTGGTAGATGTACAGCTGACGGTCAACGGCGGAAAGATGACGGCGCTGATCACACTGAGCGGAACCGGCTATGATTATCTGTATATGGGAAGTGATGCAGCGGCAGGAGCAGCAGATAGTTCGACTTGGATTCCGGTGAAGGGAAGCAAAACCTATACGCAGAACGGAGTGGAGAAGAACGGATATCAGTATGAAATCCCGGTGGAAGCACTGGATCAGGTGTTGGTCGTTGCTTCACATTCCGCCAGACAGAATCGCTGGTATTCCAGAAGTATTATTATTCATTCGGATACTTTGCAGAGAATCGGTGACATTGCGGCAGCTATTCCTGAGACTGTGCCAACCGATCTGACGGCTGTTGGTAATACAGATACACAGCAGGGGATAAAAGACGAGGAAAATAATGACGGTAAAGGAAAAAACGGGAAAAATAAGAAAAAAAGAAATGACGGAAAAGCAGCGAAGGAATCCAAATACGAGTCGGATCTGAGCGGTTCTACCAGAGCCGTGAACAGCTCCACGAAGCTGGCCGACGGTGTGTATGCTCCGGACAGCTTTTCATGGTCCGGCGGAAGCGGACGCATTAATATCACCTGTGATAAGGTGACGGTGCGCGGTGGGCAGGCTTATGCTACCATCGTGTTCAGCAGTCCGTATTATGCCTATGCAAAGGCAAACGGCAACAAATATCAGGGAAGCATCAGCGGAGGAAGCACTGCCTTTACAATTCCGGTAGAGCTGAATAAGAATAATACCGTGATCGGAATGACCACCAGAATGTCCGCAGCGCATGAGATCTCCTATACTATTTATGTAGGGTTGGAAGAAAAGGATACATCGCAGAAGAAGGATAAGAATGACAAATCAGATAAAAAAGAGAGCACAGAGAATCAAACTCTGGATGAAAATGCACCGGAGATCACAGGACTGAAATATCAGGGAGAAATGCAGATCGAGCATGCCGAATATTTCAAGGTCTATCAGTATGAACAAGGGATCTCGCTGCTAGAAGTAGATATGATGACGGATACGCAGCGCAAGGCACCGGAGGCTGTCGCAGCAGAAGAAGCGGACGGAGAAGAGGCAGCATTGGACAATATGGATGAAAACGGTGAACCGATCAGGACTGCCAGTGAGCAGACCGCAGAGCTGTATAAAGGAAATGTGGTAAAATATTTGATCGTTCCTGCCGATGCGGAAATTCCTGCCGGTTTGGAGAAGCAGATGATCGTGATACAGCTTCCGATAGAAAATGCATATGTTGCATCAGAAGCAGCGCTGACGACGTTGGCAGGCGAATTGGGACAGGCACAAAAAATTGCGGCGGTGGGTCAGACGCAGGAAGAAATAAAGGACGGGAAAATTGCGGAAGCTATGGCAGCGGGCAGCATTGTCTACGGTGGAGCCTATGATGAACCGAATTATAAAGCGCTGGTCAAGGCAGGATGTGATCTGGCAATTCTTCCATCGGATATTCTTTGCAAAGAAGATCAGGCTCTGAGTGTACAGGAGCAGGAGGCGCGGCTGAAGCAGATCTGTGAGTATTTCGGCACTTTAAAAGTGCCGGTGATCGTTGAGCGCAGCATGGATGAGAAGAATGAAAAGGCAAAAGCAGAATGGGATAAGGTCTATCGTATTTTGTTTGATTCAGATACAAATAGTTAAAGGAAGGAAACGGTATAATGATGAGAAGGAAAATGTTTGCCGGATATAGGACAGCTGTGCTGACGGCAATTCTGGCAATGGGATTTGGAATGATGGCGAATGCCGAGACCGCAGCTCCGGACATAGCGGGGCTAGTCTTTGATTCCAAGATGGAGCTTACCTATGCAGAATGCTTTGACGTGTATTATTATCAGGATGGATATAAGCTGATCGATGTACATGACAGCGCTCAGTATCTGATTGTACCGGAAGGGAAAGAGGCGCCGGAGGATGTGGCAGAGGATATCCGTGTGCTGCAGCAGCCGCTGGACACGATCTACATGGCGGCGACCTCTCCGATGGCGCTGTTTGTGGCGCTGGACGGTCTGGATCAGATCCGTCTGTCCGGAGTAGATGCATCCGGCTGGACAGTACAGGAGGCTGCGGATGCCATAGAAGACGGCCGCATTTTATTTGCCGGAAAATATAACGAACCGGATTATGAGCTGCTGGTCGGCGAGGACTGTGATCTGGCTGTGGAATCGACGATGATCCTTCATGACCCGAAGGTTCAGGAGATGATCGAGGCATTGGACATTCCGGTATTTATTGACCGCTCCAGCTATGAATCGCATCCTCTCGGACGGACGGAGTGGATCAAGGTCTATGGAGCCATGCTGAATAAGGAAGATACAGCCGAAAGTTTTTTTGCGGAGCAGGCGGCCGTGATTGATGAGATGGCAAATTATGAGAATACGGGGAAAACGGTCGTATTCTTCTATATCAATACCACCGGTTCTCCGGTAGTGCGCAGCCCAAAAGATTACATCTCCAGCATGATCGAGATCGCCGGAGGAAAAAATGCATTTGCAGATCTGCCGGATGACAGTGGCAAGACCTCTGTTCAGATCACCATGGAGGAGTTTTACAATACGGCGGTAGATGCGGATTATCTTATCTACAACGGAAGCATCGATGCGACCGTGAACAGCATGGAGGATCTGCTGGCGAAGGACGGGCTGCTCGCGGATTTTAAGGCGGTGCAGGAAGGAAATGTCTGGGTGACGGATAAGAGTATGTATCAGGCTACAGACACCATTGGACAGCTGATGAATGACATTCATCTGATGCTGACAGAACAGGATGCCTCAGGAATGCGATTCCTGAAGAAAATCCAATAATAACTGTGAATAGCGGAGAATACTATGGGGAAAACAACGATATCAGGTGAAGGTACATTCCATATGGAAAATTTCAGACGGCGCTCCAGATATACGCTGGTATTTTTGATCTTGATCGGAGCGTTTCTTTTTATTACGGTTCTGAATATCAATACGGGAAACGTACATATTTCCATTTCGGAAATTTTAAACATTATTTTTCGGAGAGCGGGAGATCCCAAGAATTACAATATTGTCTGGAAAATCAGACTTCCGCGAATCCTGATGGCAGCGATTCTGGGTGGGGCGCTGTCGTTGGCAGGATTTTTACTGCAGACATTTTTTGAAAATCCCATTGCAGGCCCCTTTGTACTCGGTATTTCCTCCGGGGCAAAGATGGTGGTGGCGTTGACTATGATCTACTATATGGGAAATGCTCAAAATGTGACCTCCTATACACTGATCGCTGCGGCGTTTGCGGGTTCCATGATTTCCATCGGGTTTATTCTGCTGATTTCCAGAAGAGTGCATCACATGGCATCTCTGCTGGTTGCGGGTATCATGATCGGATATATCTGCTCTGCTGTGACGGAATTTGTGATCACATTTGCGCAGGATTCGGATATTGTGAATCTGCATGGCTGGTCTCAGGGAAGCTTTTCCGGCATGGATTGGAGCAATGTCTATATATCTGCAGTGGTCATCGGAGTGACCCTGCTTCTGACCTTCGGGCTGTCCAAGCCGATTGGAGCCTATCAGCTGGGGGAGGCTTATGCGCAGAGCATGGGGGTGAATATCCGTGTTTTTCGCGTGATGCTGATCCTGTTATCCAGTATTCTGTCAGCATGTGTCACGGCATTTGCGGGTCCGATCTCCTTTGTAGGTATTGCAGTTCCGTTTTTGATCAAACAGAGCCTCGGAACCTCACGCCCGTTGATCGTCATTCCGGGAACCTTTCTGGGAGGCGCGGTGTTCTGTATGATGTGCGACCTGATCGCTAGAATGGCTTTTGCGCCGCTAGAGCTGAATATCAGTACCGTGACCTCTATCTTCGGAGCGCCGGTGGTGATCTTTATGATGCTGAGAAAGAGAAGGGGAAGATAAGATGGCGGAAAAATATATACAGATGAATGAGCTGTCGGTGGGATACCACGGAAAGGCCCTGATCCATGATATCTGCATCGGAATCGAGAAGGGGGAGATCGTGACACTGATCGGTCCCAATGGATCCGGAAAATCCACGATATTAAAAAGTATCACCAGACAGCTGAAGCTGATCGGCGGAACCGTGGAATACGATCGGAAAAATCTGCAGGAGATCTCCTTTCGGGAGCTTTCCACCAGAATGGCCGTCATGCTGACAGAGCGTATGAAGCCGGAGCTGATGACTTGTCATGATATTGTGGCGACAGGACGTTATCCCTATACGGGAAGGCTGGGCATTCTGAGCATGGAGGATGAGCAAAAGGTGGAGCATGCCATGCGTATCGTTCATGCACAGGAGCTGGGAGGCCGGGATTTTAACGCCATCAGTGACGGGCAGAAGCAGAGAGTGCTGCTCGCGAGAGCGATCTGTCAGGAGCCGGACATTCTGATTCTGGATGAACCCACCTCTTTTCTGGATATTCGTCATAAGCTGGAATTGCTGTCTATCCTGCGAAGCATGGCGAAGGAGAACGGCATCACGGTGATCATGTCTCTGCATGAGATCGATCTGGCTCAGAAAATATCGGATAAAGTGATCTGCGTCAAAGGAGATGTGATCTCTCACTACGGGGAACCGGACGCGCTGTTCAAAGAGGAAATCATCCGGGAGCTTTACGATATTCAGAAGGGAAGCTTCGATCCGCTATTTGGCAGCATTGAGCTTCCGAGACCTCAGGGCGAGGTGAAGACCTTCGTTATATCTGCCTGCGGGAACGGAATTCCGATCTATAGAAGGCTGCAAAAAGAAAATATTCCCTTTGCGGCCGGGATACTTTATGAAAACGATCTGGATTATCAGTTGGCAAAACAGCTCGCTTCTGATATTATTGCAGAGAAACCTTTTCGGGAGATCAGTGAAGAGACCTACCGGAGAGCTCTGGAGCGTATGAAGCGGTGTGATCGTGTAATCGCAGCCGAGTTTCCCAGAGAAGAATCAAATAAGCTGCTTCAACAATTGTTGGAGGAAGCGGAGAATATGGGTATTTTGGAAAAATGATAGAAATCAGGAATCTGACAAAACAATTTGGTGATTTCACCGCAGTCGACGGGCTGAATCTGAGAATTGAAACGGGAGAATTCTTTGGCCTGCTCGGCCCTAACGGTGCGGGAAAGACGACCACCATTGGGATGCTTTCTACGCTGTTGCTTCCGACCACGGGAGAGATTCGCATCGATGGGGAGCTGCTGACGAGAAAACGGACGGATATAAAACGGAAGCTGAGTGTGATCACACAGGAATATTCCATGCGTCAGGATATGAACATGGACGAGATCATGGAGTATCAGGGCAGATTATACTACATGCCGTTGAAGCAGATACGGCAAAAATCGGAGAAATTGCTGGAATTCTGTGATCTGATCGATTACAGAAAAAGGAGCGTCCGCAAGCTCTCCGGCGGTATGAAACGAAAGCTGATGGTCTGCCGCGCGCTGCTGACGGATCCGGAGATTTTGCTGCTGGACGAGCCGACGGCCGGTATGGATGCTATTTCCCGACGACAAATGTGGAATCTTTTGCATAAGCTGAACGAGGAAAAGCTGACGATCGTTCTGACGACACATTATATGGAGGAAGCACAGTCTCTGTGCGGACGGGTTGCCTTAATGAACCACGGCAAACTTCAGGAGACCGATACGCCTGCCGGACTGATCGAGAAGCTCGGAGCCTTCACGGTGGACGAGAGGAATGCGGACGGAGTCGTCAGTCATCATTTCCACAACCGACAGGAGGCGATAGCCTTTTTGGAGAAGACATCCGGGAAGACCGCTCTGCGGGATACTACTTTGGAGGATGTGTTCCTGACTGCGGGAAATAAAAATTAAGAAGCTGCGGGATTTGTGCGGCAGAATTATAGAATGGACAGCATGGAGTGAAAAATGGGAATTATTACAATTATCTGGGAAAAATGGGTTGAGTTTCGCAGAGATTTTTATAAGATCACGTTGGCGGCTATGGTGGCTCCGCTGATGTATCTTCTGGTATTTGGACTGGGGATTCAGACCATGTCCCATGGAGAACCGTATCTGAATTTTCTGATCCCCGGCGTGGTCGCTTTGACGAGCATGAACGGGAGCTTTAATGCGATTGCACAGAATCTGAACGTACAGAGACTGTACGAGAAGGCGCTGGATCAGGTGATGATCTCACCGACGCCTCTGTGGCAGTTTATCGTTGGACAAATTATCGGCGGCAGCCTGCGGGGAATGTATGCAGGCTGCGTTATTCTTGCTCTGACTATGCCGATAGGAACCGGTCTGGTCTTTAACGGGTGGTCTTTTCTGATTCTGTTCCTGAACGGAGCGGTCTTTTCTTCTGTCGGAGTAGTGGTATCCTTTGTGGCGAAGAATCATGCGGATGTTCCGCGATTCTCGAATTATATCATTATGCCTATGGCGTACCTGTGCAATACTTTTTTTTCCGTGGAACGCATTCCTCGCGGATTGCGCGAGGTGGTATCGATGCTGCCGCTTTCTCAGACCAGTAGCATGATCCGTTCCATCGCGTGCAAAGATCAGGGCAGCCTGAGAGGGATCTGGATCCTTGTGCTTTATCTGGCAGTGTTTACGGCTGCGTCGATGACTTTTATCTACAAAAAGAAGAATCTTTAATGGAGGAAAGGAGCAGTTACATGGCAAATACGATTTCAGATGAAACGATGGATTACGTGGGAATCCTTGCCAAGCTTGAACTGAATGACCGGGAGCGGGAGCAGGCCAGACGGGATATGGAGAGGATGTTGGATTACATTGACAAATTAAATGAGCTGGATACCACTCAGGTAGAACCGATGATGCATGTGTTTCCGGTGAAGAATGTGTTTCGTGAGGATGTGGTGACGAACAGTGATGAGCATGAGAATATGCTGGCTAACGCGCCAAGAGTGCGGGAACATGCATTTGTGGTACCCAGAACGGTAGAGTAGTCAACGTCCTTGATGCAGGCATACGAAGCATTACGATCCTGCATAAGAGAGCGTTTAGATATATGGAGGATATGATGGACATTTTAGATCTGACGGCGGTAGAGCTGGGGAAGAAGCTTCAGGCCGGAGAGGTGAAGGTGCGGGAAGTGGTGGAGGCGGTATTTGCGCAGATCGAACAATCGGAAGCACAGATTTTTGCATATGTTACTCTGGATAAGGAGTATGCCCTGCGGGAAGCAGAACGTGTACAGGCCGGAATCGACAGGGGAGAGTTGACCGGTCCTCTGGCCGGGGTGCCGGTGGCGATCAAGGATAATATCTGCACGGCCGGGATGCGAACCACCTGCAGCTCCCGTATTCTGGAGAATTTTGTGCCGACCTACACGGCAGAGGCTGTGAAGCGTTTGCAGGATGCAGGAGCGGTGATCATCGGTAAGACAAATATGGATGAATTTGCCATGGGAAGCACTACAGAGACCTCCGCCTTTGGAGTGACCCGTAATCCCGTAAATCCCGAGCATGTCCCCGGAGGCTCCTCCGGAGGCTCCTGTGCGGCGGTGGCGGCAAGAGAATGCTACTTTGCGCTGGGAAGTGATACCGGAGGATCGATTCGTCAGCCCAGTTCCTTTTGCGGAGTGACGGGTATCAAGCCGACCTATGGAACGGTGTCGCGCTATGGGCTGATCGCCTATGGCTCGTCGCTAGATCAGATCGGCCCCGTGGGCAAGGATGTGACGGATTGCGCCGTGATTCTGGAGGCTATCGCGGCACATGATGAGAAAGACAGTACCAGTCTTATACGGGAGGAGACGGATTTCACCTCAGCGCTGAAGGCGGATGTGAAGGGAATGCGGATCGGAATCCCCAAAGATTATCTGGGAGAAGGACTGGATGAGGAAGTAAAACAGGCGGTACTTGCCGCGGCCGCAGTATTGGAGGAAGCCGGAGCGATCGTAGAGGAATTTGACCTGAGCTTGACCGAATATGCAATTCCGGCATACTATACCATTGCCTCTGCGGAAGCAAGCTCTAATCTGGCAAGGTTCGATGGTGTAAAATATGGATACCGTGCGAAGGACTATGAAGGACTTCATCAGATGTATAAAAAGAGCCGTTCACAGGGCTTTGGATCAGAGGTGAAGCGTCGGATTCTGCTGGGATCCTTCGTACTGAGCTCCGGCTATTATGATGCATATTATCTGAAGGCTCTTCGGACGAGAGCTTTGATTCAGCAGGCATTTGACAGGGCATTTGCAAAATATGATGTGATCCTTGGTCCTACAGCGCCAACGACCGCGCCGCGCATCGGAGAAACTCTGCGTGATCCACTGAAAATGTATCTGGGTGATATCTACACGATTTCAGCCAATCTGGCCGGACTTCCGGGAATATCTTTGCCCTGCGGAAAAGATCATCGTGGGCTGCCGATCGGGCTTCAGCTTATGGCAGGTTGCTTTGAAGAAAAGAAAATGATCCGCGTTGCCTATACCTATGAGCAGTTGGCAGGAAAGACGGTGAGATAGATGGGAAAACAATATGAGACGGTCATTGGGCTGGAGGTTCATGTAGAGCTGGCTACAAAGACGAAAATTTTCTGCGGCTGTTCCACGGCCTTTGGAGGAGCGCCGAACACACACACCTGTCCGGTATGTACCGGGATGCCCGGATCACTGCCGGTATTGAATAAACAGGTGGTGGAATACGCCATGGCCGTGGGTCTGGCGACCAATTGTCAGATCAATCAATACAGTCGGTTTGACCGGAAAAATTATTTTTATCCGGACAATCCGCAGAATTATCAGATATCCCAGCTATATCTTCCGATCTGCCATGACGGCGGTATCGAGATCGAGACGGCGCAGGGCGTGAAGACGGTAGGGATCCATGAGATCCATATGGAGGAGGATGCCGGAAAGCTGATCCATGACGAGTTGGAGGATTGCTCGCTGGTGGATTATAATCGCAGCGGCGTGCCGCTGATCGAGATCGTGTCAAAGCCGGATATGAGAAGTGCGGAGGAAGTGATCGCGTATCTGGATAAGCTGCGGCTGATCATTCAGTATCTCGGCGCATCGGACTGCAAGCTGCAGGAGGGCTCCATGCGGGCAGATGTGAACGTTTCCGTGCGTGAGCTTGGTGCAGAGCAGCTTGGCACGAGGACAGAGATGAAGAATCTGAATTCCTTCCGGGCAATCTCACGGGCAATCGAGAACGAAACAAATCGCCAGATCGACCTTCTGGAATCCGGAGAACAGGTCGTTCAGGAGACGAGACGCTGGGACGATGCGGGAGAATGTTCTTATGCCATGCGTTCCAAGGAGGATGCGCAGGATTATCGCTATTTTCCGGATCCGGATCTGGTTCCGGTCATCATCAGTGACGAATGGATGGAGCGGGTACGGGCAAAACAGCCGGAGCTTCGTGAGCAGAAGCTGGCAAGATACCTGCGAGAGTTTGCTATTCCGGAGTATGATGCGAAGATTCTGACGGGATCAAAGCATCTGGCAGATATTTTCGAAGAGGCGACGGCTCTTTGCCGGAAGCCGAAAAAGGTCTCAAACTGGCTGATGGGAGAGAACTTGCGGCTTTTAAAGGAGGAAGGAGCGGAGCCTGAGGAGCTCACATTTTCCGCAGAGCATCTGTCCGCGCTGATCGACTTGGTTGATGAGGGCTTGATCAATGGAACGGTGGCCAAGACCGTGTTTGAGGAGATCTTTCGGAATGATGTAGAGCCGATGGAGTATGTGAAATTACACGGATTGCAGACGGTGAAGGATGAAGGAGCTCTGTATAGGGTGGTGGAGGAGGTCATCGCATCCAATCCGCAGTCAGTGACAGACTATCTGGGAGGCAAGGAGAAGGCCATCGGCTTTCTGGTGGGACAGACCATGAAGGCCATGAAGGGAAAGGCGGATCCGGGGAGTGTCAACCGGATGCTGAAGGAAGCGCTGGCAAAGCGACAGGCAGGCGCTTCTAAAGCGGGCGGAAACGGTTCAGGCTTGTAATTTAGAAGAATAGCAGATATACTTAGTGGAAAGAAATGAGTTTTCCATGAGAGGTATATCTGCTTTTTTTGTGAAATAGATGATGGAGGCACCGGTGAGTAAATATTATTGCAGAGGAAATGATAAAAATGCGATAGGGATAAGAAAGAGAAGGGGGCTGATGCTGGCAATGCTGATGCTGGCGGTTCTCCTGACAGGATGTACCCGCGCAGAGATGAATGAACAGATTGCGGAGAGTATCGGAACTCTGGGACAGTATGAGAACAATGAGCCTGTGGAGACGCCGAAGATGAGGGCAGAGCGGGAGATGGAGGCGTCGAAGCAGGCGGTGGAGAACAATGTCACGGAGCATGTGACGATCGCCAACCGTCTGGCAGCCTCCTATGACTACAGCGCAGCGCTGGAGGAGCTGGCGAAGATAGAGCCGGACTATCAGGATGACGAACGTGTGATCAGCGCCAAGATAGAATTTCAGCGTCTGCAGGGATTGATGGTGAACTATAAGGGCGATATTCCCCATCTGTCCTTCAAGACACTGGTGGTAGATCCGGGACTCGCCTATGATGATGACGATATGGGCGTATATTTCAATTACTGGACACTGACCACGACAGAGTTTGAAAGGATTCTGGAATCACTTTATGAAAGAAATTATATCTTGATGAATATCGAGGATGTGGTGGTGGAAGTGGAAAATGAGGACGGCACGACCAGCTTTGCTCTGAACAATCCGGCGGTTCCGCGGGGAAAGACGCCTATGATCTTTTCCTTTGCGGAGGCGAACTACTATGATTCCCAGAAGAACAACGGTTTTTCCAACCGTATGGTGCTGGATGAGGATGGCAGCGTACAAAATGAATATCGGGATGCAGAGGGGAATACCTCTGTGGGTGCATATGATATTGTGCCTATCTTGGATGAATTTGTGGAAAAGCATCCGGATTTTTCGCTCCGTGGTGCAAAGGGTATCATTTCCGTGACGGGATATCAGGGCGTGTTCGGCTATGGTATTGAGACCGGTGCGACACAGATTCGCGAGATCGCGGATGCGCTGAAGGCAAACGGATGGAGGATCGCCTGTCATGGCTACAGCAACAGCGCTCTGGACAGTGAGCTGGACAATGAAGAGTTCGTAGAGGATATCGAGACATGGGAGGAGAAGGTAGGTTCCCTTGTGGGAAATACGAATCTGCTGATTTATCCATACGGAGAGGATCTGGCTCCGGAATATGGCAAGCACACATGGCTTCTGGAACAGGGCTTCCAGTATTTTTTCAGTATCTGGACGACGGCAGACTGGCTGGAGGTGAATCCGACCTTCATTCGTCAGAGTCGCCGGACGCTGGACGGCTATGATCTCTACTTATATAAGGAAGAGCTGAAGGATTTCTTTGATGTGGATCAGATACTGGAGATGAA
>JAUNCG010000122.1 GCA_030526715.1 Eubacteriales bacterium | reverse complement strand
TTATTCCTCAAATTCTGCTGTTACAATAAATCCACGGGGAGTATTGTCTACGCTCACTACCACGCCTTCTGTCGCCTTGATGCGATCTGCCACTCCATAGCAACCGGACATGGCTACCGCCGGTTCTATGATGTAACTGTAATTCATCGCCGTCTGATATTCTGTGATTTTAATCTTATCACCCGCTTTTACCAGATTCGGTCGCTCCATCTTGAATCTATCCCTACGCATCGCAGTCTCCTCCATTTTTCACATCTGAATATATATGACGGATGGAATCTGACTTCCATCCGTCATGTCTTGTATTACACGATATCTACAATATTTAACGATTCTCCAGTGCATGAGAAATATCCTGTACCATATCTTCTACTGCTGCGCGGCTGGCTTCAGCAAAGTGCTCTGCGCCGAATTTTGCATACTTTTCCTGCTTGTATGCAGCAATAATCCCTCGCGAAGAGTTTACAATAGCTCCAAGTCCATCCTCATTAAAGAAATGCACCAGATCAGCGCCTTTCCCGCCCTGCGCACCGTAACCCGGTACCAGAATGTAAGACTTCGGCATCACCTTACGAAGCACCTTACCCATCTCCGGATAGGTTGCTCCGACAACAGCTCCGACATAGCTGTACTGATCGCCCATACACTGATCTCCCCACTCGGCAACCTTTTCACCGACCATCTCGTAGAGCGGCTTACCGTTTACCAGTTGATCCTGAAACTCACCGCTGGATGGGTTAGAGGTCTTCACCAGAATAAAGATCCCTTTCTTTTCCTCCTTGCATACATCCAAAAACGGCTTAATACCATCAGATCCAAGATATGGATTCACCGTCGCAAAATCTTCGTCAAACGCAGTATATTTCTTTGATCCAACCTGTACCTGTCCCAGATGTCCAACCGCATATGCTGCTGAGGTCGAACCGATATCGCCGCGCTTCACATCACCGATTACCACAAGGTCTCTGGATTTACAGTAATCCACCGTCTTTTTAAACGCCAGCACACCCGGTACGCCAAACTGCTCATACATGGCGATCTGCGGTTTCACAGCCGGAATGAGATCATATACATGATCCACAATTTCCTTATTATACTGCCAGATTGCTTCTGCTGCTCCTTCCAGAGTCTCTCCAAATTCCGCAAAAGCCTTCTTCTGAATATGTTCCGGAATGTAATTCATCATAGGATCCAGTCCAACTACGATCGGGGCATTTGTTTTCTTGATATTATTTATCAGCTTCTGAATCATCCTTTTTCCTCCGTCTGTTAAGATATTTCTTCTTTGATAAGTGTTCATGCTATCTTTTCATCTAAACAACAGTATATCTTATATTATTTCATTTGTATATAAGGAATCATGGCAAAAGGCCATCTCCCGAAATTTCGGGAAACAGCCTTTCCTAATACAATTATTATCTTCTTCCTTATGACTCACTCTCAGATTCGGTCTCAGACTCTGATTCGCTCATTGATTCACTTTCCGTCTCAGACTCGGTCTCTGATACTTCTTCCGTCTCTGTTTCACTCTCTGCCTCAGATACTTCCTCGGTCTCTTCCTCAGATGCAATTTCTATTTCCGTTTCTTCCTCTACAGAAATATTTGCATTTTCATACAGGAACTCCAGAGCCTTCTCCTGAATCAGACTGTTACGGATATAGTTCTCGCCATACTGCTCTAACAATGCTTCGGCATCCGAACCTGCTCTCTGTGCGTATTTTTCCAGTCCCTCCGCAAATTCATCCTCTGTCGGCTCCAGTCCTTCTTTTTCTGCAACCGCAATCAGTACCATTTCCTGAGACAAGGTCTGCTTCGCCACATTCTCAAGCTCACCCATGAAGGTCTCCTCGTCCATACCATATGCCGCCATCAGATCCTCTGTGGTCATTCCATAGTAGCTGGCGTAGCTCTCATAATATGCTTTTGCACGATTCAGGGTATATGCAAGCGCCTCCTCCGGATATCCGTCAATAGTAGCGTTGTTGTATACCTGATTGATCAGCTCATACTCCGTCGCGGTACGATTCTGAGACGCCTGATTTTCCTCAAGCTCCTTGCGAATACTTTCCTTATATTCCTCTACCGTCTTAAACTCAGAAATTTCCGCAACTATATCATCGGTCACATCCTGCGCCCTCTGAAGAGAATTCACAGTCACATGGAATACTACGTCCTTGCCTGCAAGCTCTTCGCTATGATAGGACTCCGGGAAAGTCAGATTCAAATCTACAGCTTCGCCAACCTGAACGCCGATAAGTCCTTCCTCAAAGCCTTCGATAAATGTACCGGAGCCAATCTCAAGATCGGTACCCTGTGCGGTGCCGCCGTCAAATGCCACGCCATCCAGTGTTCCTTCGTAGTCGATATTGGCGATATCTCCATCCTTTACCTCACCCTCGGTAAGATTTTCAAGAGGAATGGAGTCCTCAAGAGCCGACATAACATCTTCCTCTGTCACATTCACCGGACTCTTCTCTGTGACCTCTAATCCCTTATAATCGCCCAGTGTAACATAGTCAGAAGCTTTGTATTCCGGAAGATCCCCGAGCTCCGTCTCCACTTCGCTCTCCTCCTCGGTCGTTGCCTCTTCCGTGGTCGCTTCCTCAGTCGTTG
>JAUNCG010000051.1 GCA_030526715.1 Eubacteriales bacterium | reverse complement strand
GAATCCATATCCTTCAATGTCTTTGTATTCGTATATTCCATAAGCTCCATGAGCTGTCCGTTCATCTCCTGCAGCTTCTTAACCACACCTTCTGTTCCCTCCTTTACCAGAGGCTCCAGCATGGCTCTTCCTACGCAGACTGCATCCGCGCCAAGCGCAAGCGCTTTAAATGCATCGTAACCATCATCTATTCCGCAGTCTACGAGTATCTTCATATCATCACCGATGGCATCCCGGATCTCCGGCAGCACCATCAGAGGCGGTACTCCGAACGGAATCCTGCCATGATGATGGCTGACGATGATCGCCGCGCAACCGGCTTCACGACATTTCAGTGCATCCGTCACACTCAATACACCTTTGGCGATAAACGGAACTTTAGCCGCCCTGACATACTCTGTAAGCAACTCTGTCGTAACCGGGCCCATAGGGAATCCATCTACTACATCATATTCTCCCAGCTTACCGAATACATGATCAATATCCATACCTACGGCGATTGCTCCAAGTGCGATCGCCTGCTCCATCTCCCTGTATACCAGCGCTTTATCCGCATAGGGCTTGATGATGCGAATCGTTCCCGGGCACTGTGCCGAGATCTTTTCGAAAGAATCATTCGACTCCATTCCTGCCAGATTCGCCACATTCAGCTGCGCTGCTGCCTTCGAATACTCCTCCATCTGCGTCAGACCATCCGCTCCAACCTGATGCAGATGAGAAAATGCAGGTGTCATGATCGGACTGGAAAATGTCTTTCCGAAAATCTCCAGCGTTGTATCCGCTTTCACTGCGTCCATAATCCGCATTTCCACCAGAATACTGTCAAGATATTCTCGATTGATCGCATTCGCATCTGCCGGATCATACCTTCTGTTAGCTGTATCGCTCATATCATGAATCCTCCTTCGTATATAGTTAACCTCAATATAGCGTATTCATTTATGACATGTCAACTAAATAGGCTTGCTATAGCCGTCCTTTTTACACTCTGCAGATCACATTTGCATTTCCGGTTGTATATTGATCACAACATACTCTGCCTTACACCCCGTTTTGAACTTAATCGCCCAGTCCGAAATACCGGAGCTCACTTCAAAGGTCGTGTTCCCTCTCCTTCGGATGCCATAGGTCATATCATTTTCTCCCATCAGTTCACCCATTGATGCTCTTATCATATCTTCCTTGGAAGTATCATCATCTACAAAATCACCTGTAATTACAACAAGATCCGGATGCAAAGAGTATGTACCACAACGATCGCGGTATTTATCCATCCGACCCCAAAATAAACTGCAAGCGACAAAAGCATTTGTCACTTGCATCATTTTAATTTATCTCATTCTTTTTTGCAACCGCTGTTCTTGAATCCTATCAGCTTTCACTGTTCTCTGTTTGGGCGATATCAAAATTCTGATGATCCTCCGGCATACCGTCCATATCGGGCGGCGCCATATCTCCCTTTGGCATATCTCCTCTTGGCATCGAATCCAAATTATTGAAGCCTCCTCTTCCTCCGTGACCGCCTCCGAAGCCGCCGCCCATCATACTCGGTGTAAGCTCTGTAACCTCCTGTCCGTTTACGATCACCGTACCGCCATTTAGCATTCCGCTGCCATCATAGTCAAAGGCCGAAGCCGCCGTAATATTGAGTGACCCGCCGTTGATTTCCAAATTGCCGTTTGCATCGAGGGCGTCTGTATCTCCCTGCCCCATGTCAATCGTAAGATCGCCGCCGTTGATCTCAAGCTTTACTTCATAGCTTGCTGATTTTGCTGCTGCATTTATTCCGTCATCGCTCGCTGTGATGTCGATCGTTCCGTCATTGATCTGCACATACGTACCCTCGATCGCCTCTGCCGCATTGATCGTAAAGGCTCCGCCATCGATCCGGACGATCGCATTCCCCTGTATTCCATCATCCTCTGCCGTGATATGGAATGTGCCGTCTGCGATATAAATATATCCCTTGGAGTCATCCTCATGGTTCTCCGCATGAAATGCGTCTTTTCCGGTATTGATCGTGAAGGTTCCATCCGCAATTCGCACAGAATCATTTGCCTCAAATGCATTTCCCGCGGACGATATCTCATAGGTTCCACCGGTGATCTTCAGATCGTCCTTTGTATCAACCGCCCCATCTGTTGATGAAATAGTCAGCGCTGCCGTTCCGTTGAATACCAGATCCGTCTCTGAAAAAATCACTGCACCGGTATTTTCACTGTCTGCTGCAAATGCACCGGTAACCGTAAGCGTGCTGTCTGATAAAGTCGTCACAAATATCTTGTCCGCCTCGACGCCGTAAATCACAGGTTTGTCTGTATTCGTGATTGCCGCGCCGTCAAGTACGATCTGAACCTTCGCCGCATCATCCACTTCAACATAGATCGTCGCATCCACGGCACTTCCGTTTATTACATACACCCCCTCTTCTGTGATATGTATATCCTCCCCATCTGTAACCGTAATTACCTTAGCATCTGTCAGATCTGCCTCCTGTTCCATATCTCTTTCGCTAAACATATCCGTGATATCAAGTACACTATTTACATCTGAAGCGTCCACCTTCCCGGCTACTCCATAAGCTGTCAGGAAGCATACCGTCGCCATAGTAATCGCTGTCGTTTTTTTAGAAATTCTCCAATTATTTTTTGCTTTTAACATCCTATATCCCTGCCTTTCTTACTATCATCCTTTTATTATTTTCTTCGTTATTCACGAAAATCCATGAGAATTACTTTACTTCTCCCTTATGCGCTCATATCGTTTTCCCGACTGTCCCCATGCAAAATGTCCCGAAGCGTCTGCATGGACAGATCCAAAGACGCAATTTCATCTGCACACCGTTTCAGTTCCTGCCGCATCACGGTTTCATACATCACCTGTCTCTTATACTTGATCTGATGCTCCAGTGCCGCCCAAAAGTCAGTAGCGATCGTTCGGATTTGAATTTCTGCTGACAGTCCGTCCAGTGCCGGATCGTTCATTCGTACAATGAGATGTAAGCTGCGATATCCGTTGGGTTTGGGAGCGGCTATATAATCTTTGATCTGAACGACCGTAAATGCCTCCTGCTTCTTCAGCCACTCTGCTACCGCATATACATCATCCGCAAAGGAGCAGATCACACGCATTCCCACCGCATCATGCATTGTATGGAGCGCTGTCTCACAATCTGTCGCCAGCTGATACCGTTCCAGCTTTTCCACCATGCTTTTGGGATGTTTGATCCGGGTCGTAATATAAAGAATCGGCTGTACACCGTCGAGCATCCGCGGACCGGTGTACGTTGACGCCGTTTTTTTCAGGATTTGTTCTGCATAGTTCAATTTCACAAGGGATGCTCCATAATATTCTTCCATTGTCATCGCATACCTCCTTACAGCTCACCGATCGCTGTCTGCTGATTGGAGATGGTAATCTCCAAATTGCCATTGCGGCAGCGAAGTCTGTCGATCATTTCCTTTTCACGGGACACATCCTGCAAGGTCAGATGATAGGTCAGGCGGAAAAGACTGCCCATATTGGTCGTTTTCACCTCTGTCAGCTCACATTCCTTGGTATACTCGCTCATAACCGGAGCAAATACATCGGTATAATCCAGATTCTCCGGAATTGTAATACGCAGCGTCTTATACTGTCTGTTTCTTTTTTTCACGCCAAAATCAAGCTGGTTGTAGATCATGCTGACGCCACCGAGAAGTACGGCACACAGCACTGCATAGCCGAGATATCCCATCCCCGCGAGAAGTCCCGTTCCCATTGCCAGAAAGATCGCCCCGATCTCTTTTGCGGAACCTGCTGCTGAACGGAAACGGATCAAACTGAAGGCTCCTGCCACCGCAACACCGGTGCCGACATTACCGTTGACCATCATGATCACTACACAGACCACCGCGGGAAGCATCGCCAGCGTTGCCACAAAGCTTCTGGTGTAGCGGGAATGATACATATAACATCCTGCCAGAAGCAATCCGATCACCAGCGCCACACTCACGCAGAGTAGAAACTTCCCCGGTGAGATCACCGCAGTGTATTCTGCATCGAAAATCCCTTTAAATAAATGATTAAGCATAGCGTAGTCTCCTTTCTTTCTCTACAAAATGATGATTTATTTCTTTGCGCAGCATCTGTTGATAGGCTGCGCCGTATTTGGAAAATGAGGTTTTAAACAATCCGAGTTCTGTCAGTACCTCGCACATCCAAAGAGGAATTCCTCCGGCAGTCTTGATCTCCATCAGGCACATTTCCTCCGGAAGCAGCGGTCTGCCATAGATCTTGCTTCCAAGAGAAAAATGATCCTCCCGGAACAAAATGTTTTCATCGAAGGTAACTCGGAAATCTCCGCCATTTTGTTCATAATACGCCTCTCTCTCATAGGAGAGGAAAACCGTCGGCCGCAATCCTTCATAATACTTTCGAAAATAGGCGATCTCATCACCGATCTGCGAATGAACCGGCAGCGGCCGATCATATGTAAAGGAATGACGTGCCTGTCGGTCTGTCACCGTCAAACGTCGTTTATAAACGACCGAATCATACTTCTTTTTCAGTTCTACAAAAACGATATCTCCCGGAGCCACCGGTTTATAACTGCGTATACGCAGCTTTTCCTTATACTCCGGTTTTTCCATAGAATGGCGGATCAGCCGGAAATCCGGAGTGTCAAAATAAATATTTCGGATCGTTGTATGTCCGAACGCATCCAGCTTCATATAGGGACTCATCACTTCGAGCACTCGCCGCTTCTGCTGTCCGGTCATGAGATACTTGATCTCATACCGTTGAAAGGTTGTCTGTATAGCCATAATGTCGCGTCTCCTTCTCTAATTCTGCTCATCAAAGCCGCTTCCTTTTTCCATGGTCGTTTTGCTTTGATGGGCTTAGTATAAGACGCCAACCATAGTCGAACTTAAAATCCAAGTTTAAATTTACTTAAAATCGAACAGCTCCCATAAACGCAAAACAACGCCAAACAGATGCAAAATGCTGTTTGACGTTGTTTTACTTCTATATTATTAAACTTATTTGTTATCCCGGAAAGATAACTGTAATCAGCAGTGATTTCTCATCCGCAGTTGTAGCGGTAATCTTGCCGTTGTGGGAAGACACGATCGCCGAAGCGATCGATAGTCCCAGACCATAGCCGCCGGTCTGGGAATTGCGCGACTGATCCGTTCGGTAAAAGCGATCAAACAGATGCGTCAACGTCTCCTTTTTCATGTGATCCGTAGTATTGTACACCTGCAAGCGCATCTGCCCCCGCCATTTATCCAGTGTCAGGCGAATCGTTCCGTTCTCATTGGTATATTTCACAGCATTGTCCAGAAAAATCGCCATAAGACGACGAATGGTCTTTTCGTCTCCATGCATGGTGAGATCGGGCTCTACCGAGGAGGTCAGAATTTTCCCCTTCGTCTTCGCAACTGCCTGAAAATCATCTGCGGCCTCCTGCGCTGCGTCAGACAGAGAAAATTCGATTTTCTCTGCGCGGGGCTGCTCCTCCATCCTTGCGAGAAATACCAGATTGTTGGTCAGCTCGGTAAGCCGTGCAGTCTGACTGCGGATATCGTCCAGCCATTCGTTTTCCCCATAGTCCATCTCCAGCACCTCTGTATCCGCACTGATGATTGTCAACGGCGTTTTCAGCTCATGCCCTGCATCCGTAATGAAGCGTTTTTGCTTTTCATAGGACTCAGATACAGGCTTCACAATGCGCTGCGACAGCATAACAAGAAGCAGCAGCACGGCCACGGATCCGACGACGGATACCAGTATGCTATTAAGCAGAAAATCATGGAAAGCCTCCAGCTCCCGATAGCAGTTCAAAAAAAGGATGTGTTTCTCCCCTGCTGTGTCGGTATACACAAGATAACGATAAATATCCACAAAACCACTGTCTTTTCCACTGTCTATCACTTTTTGGGCATATTCCGCAGCCTGTGTCTCATCCACCGATGCGATCCGTCCTGTATTGACCGTCTGCACCGTGTTATCTTCGTTAAGATTCACCAGAAAATAGCGTGATTCAAACGGCATTTCCTGAGAGAACCCCCGAAACCCCTTTCCCGTATTCTCAGGGAACCTTCCATCATTTTCTTCCAGAATCTGAAGCTTTTGATCTGCATCTGTCACAATATTTTGATAATTCAATATGCCGACCGCCCCTATAATTATCGTCAACACAACGATAAGCGACAGCATGGCCGCTATCACCAGCTTTATGCGCAATTTTCGTATCATTTGCCTTCCTCCAAAGAATAGCCGACGCCTCTGGTTGCCTTAATTTGAATATTCGCATTCAGAGAAGCCAGTTTTTTTCGAAGATAAGAAATGTACACCCATACGACGTTGATCTCTGCCTCACTGTCGTATCCCCAGACCTTTTCCATAAAACGCTCCGAGGAAATCACATTTTTCGGCGCGCTCATCATCATTTCCAGCATCTGAAATTCCTTATTTGCCAAACGAAAGCTTCCATCCGGCGTTGACAGCTCAAAGGTCGCCCGATCCAGTGTCACGTTCCCGCACCGCAGACACGAGCTTGTCTGCGCAGTTTGAACACGCGTCATGGCACGGATCCGGGCAAGCAGCTCTCTTGAATGGAACGGCTTCGTCAAATAATCATTCGCTCCGCTGTCAAGTCCCAGAATCTTGTCGTCGATCTCTGATTTGGCCGTCAGCATCAATACCGGAAGAAGGCTGCCACGTGCCCGCAGCTCCTTCAATACCGTAATACCATCCACCTTCGGCATCATAATATCCAGAATCACGGCATCGTAATTATCTGCCTCCAGATATTCCAGCGCCTCCTGTCCGTCGTAGACCGCGTCCACAGAATAATTATTTCTCTCCAAAATAGCAGTCAGCGCCTTAGATAAAGCGCGTTCATCCTCCACCAGTAATAACCTCATGATGCTACCTCCGTTTCATTCAGAACTCTCGTCATATAGTATATAGAAGATATCATACCACATCTTCTTTAAAGTTACTTTAAATCGCATCCCTTTGGACGATACACATCCAGCAGATGAAACACCGGGTCTTCGCCATACGAAATATCGCAAAAAAACTCCACATCTTCCGGTTCGTGATCCCCCACCTACACCTAAGCTAAGAGGTCGGGGCTTCCTGTTTCTTCCACCACTGCAATGACTCTGTTTTTCAGATTCACCGTCTTACACGATGTCCACAGGAGTTGATTCGGACGGTTCCCGCCCTATTGTTCTTTATTCTTTTATTTATGCAGACATTACCATGCGATATCCTTCTTTATCGATATTGACTGCCGCATTCTCATCTCTATCATATGTTTTTCCACAGACCGGACAGGTGATCATCCGGACTTTCAGATCCTTAGTCACCGGATTTTTATACCCGCACTGGCACAACTGACTGCTTGGGAAATATCGTCCCACCCTAATCAGCTGATGACGTTTCCTTTTTTTCTTGTATTCCAGCATGGAGACAAACATCCCATATCCGTTATCCATCGTTGCCTTTCCCAAATGCAGTGTCCGCGACATTCCCTTCATATTCAAACTTTCCACACTGATGACATCATACAGATTGGTTATCTCTGCTGATTTTTTGTGCAGAAAATCTTTTCTCTGGTTTGCGGTATGGCGGGCTATTTTTGCAGCCCTGAGACGCTGTTTTCTGTGGTTGGCAGATTCTGCCTCTCCTTTTCGTGTGCCCTGTTTTCTTGATAGCTTTCTCTGTGCTCTGGCCAGACGCTTCTGACTCTTTCGGAAAAAAAGCGGCATATCACAGCACTCTCCATTAGAGTCCACATACAGCCCATCGGATCTATAATCCAGGCCGATATGTGTCGTGCCGGAAGCTGCTTGCATTGCCTCTTCATATTCATACAGAACAGAGACCGTATAGGTTCCGTCCGCCGTCTCGGAAAGTGTCACTGATTTCAGACGATAGTCTTTGGGTGCCTGATGGTGAAGCCTGATTTTTACCCTTCCAAGCTTTGGAATACGGATCATTTTTCCGGTCTCCCGATAGAGACGGATCTTATCAGAAAGCATCAGATTATAGACCTTTCGGCTGCAGCCGAAGGTTTTGGCGATCAGTTTTTTCTGACAGGATGTGGGATAGATTCGATACTGATATGCGATATTTGCCTTTTCCATACGCTATTTTTCTCCCTGTGTTTCAATGTAGCGCCGAATCACTTCGATAGTGGCTCCACCGGCTGTGATAAGGCAGAACATGATCTCTGTCGTGATTCCATTCCTCCAGATCAATGTTATATTTTGGCGCAATATACTGAAAAATCTCAAGAAGTCGAGTAAAAATTTCTTCATCAATCACTTTTCTGCGGTATTTTACAACCAGTATCAGATGATAATTTATCGATAATACTGAATGGTTATTATTATATAATTCCACAATATTTCTACATATATTCTGTTTACGACTGATTATATTATGCCACAGAATTCAAGTTATCAAAAGATATTTTGGGTATTTGATACCGAAATATCTTTTAGAAAGGTAAGAAAAAAGCGCAGAGCTTGCAGGATATTTTTGATGTTCCGGGAATAGGTGTTAGATCAGGTTTTATGGACATTGCCCTCACGTTTTTTATTATTCCAAAATATTAATTGATTACTTATTTCAAATCAAACAATTCCAATTCTGAAAAACACTCATTAATTATTTGATTATGTATGAAAGGTTCCTTTTTACTGGCAATATATTCAACCTGTGTATATTTTGATTCCGTTTTTTGCTTGCTTAAAATAAATAATATTTTTTTAGGAACCCTAGTTATCCTGCCTATGCTCTTCGTTTGGCATGATTTTGGAAACATTAAGCCAGTATTGCACCCCTTAGGTCTCCCATAGCCTACTATGTTATCCTTTCCTATGGCCATTGTGAACGTATCTTGATCTGCACCGTTAGCATATGCGATTTTCACTTCTTTTGCTCTTCTGACAAAATCAAATACTCCTTTAAAAACCTTTTCTTTCTCATATACATCTTTCAATGTATGCCCTTCCGCAAT
The DNA here is from genome assembly GCA_030526715.1 of Eubacteriales bacterium. Taxonomy (GTDB): domain Bacteria; phylum Bacillota; class Clostridia; order Lachnospirales; family Lachnospiraceae; genus Marvinbryantia. The sequence continues at coordinate 5,438 of JAUNCG010000051.1, read as the reverse complement.
GCCTATATATTTAGTAATATCCTCGCCATTCAAACATTTAGCATAAATCTGCTCATTTTCTCCTTCATGTAGCTTACACGCTAACAAGTGCCAATAGTTTTCACTTCGAAAGCATATTTCTTCATACTCAGGAACATGATTTTTTCCAATTGAAAAGCATATAAAATAATCTTTGTTGTTTTTTTCTTCATATATATGTATATTATCAAACAAAATCTTTTGTATATTCTCAGATATCATATTATTTCCTCATATAATAACAAAGAGTTATGGAATCACTCCACAACTCCTTGATATTTATACTGGTTTATTACGTAGCCTGCCTACGATCGTAGACCTTCCATCTACACGCCATTTACATTTGGTGATGTTAATGCATAAGTTTTTATACGGTGCCAGCTCACCGCTGTGCGCTCCTTACACAGGTGTCCGTAAACACGGAAGAAGATTTCTCTTCTTGGCTAATATAATTTTATCATATTATATGTTTAAAATCAAGAATTTACTCTGCAATATCTGCCCTTCAAAAAATAAATTTTAAAACAATTCATTCATGTCCAGTTCTACTATCATCTGACTAATTTTCTGTTCTTTCAAAAGATAGTCTATTTCTGTACTTGTCAAGAAATGCAGCGCGCGAAAACAGGCAGCTCAAAGGCTGCCTGACCGCTAATATTGCATATTCACTTTGTCTTTTTCTGATAATCCACTATTTTTTGATAGATATCTTCATAATCGACTGTTTTGAAGTCTGTCACATCCACCGGAATCACCAGACCGAGTTCAACATTGTATTCTTTGTGCGCAATCCCTGCGACAAATTCTTCAAATGTCGGTGCTATCCTGGACACTGACTCGAGCATTTTCGGTGTATACGTCTCCTTATGATAGCCGTTCAGCAGGTGACCCGGATGACGATCGTCTACCTGATCACGATTCGCTCCGCGTTTATACACTGTTTCCATATCCGTGTACAGATAGATCGTTACCGCACTGTAATGATATTCATCAATCAGCTCCTGCAACTTCGGTTTGTGTCTCTGATAGAATGGGTATTCAATCAAAATCGTTTTATTTTCCCACATCTTTTTCTGAATGGTCAGATAAAACTCTTCCAGACACCACCAGTTTAAGCGATCTTTCTGTTTTTCATCATCAAACCCGAAAATATCCCAGTTTTTTTCCTTGATCGCGTCATAGCTGATTTTCTCAATACTTGGATCGTTCAGATAACGCAAAAAGCGTTCGGACGTTCCGCTTTTTCCGGTTCCCGGTCCCCCGGTAAATATGATTAACGTTTTTTTATCCGGAATTTTTCTTAACATCGGTATGTTCCATTCCTCATTGCCTGTACATTTTCAGGGCTGATCTTACCTTCCATCGGACCAAATGCAGCAACATTCAATGCACCTGCTGCAGCTGCGATCTCCGCGCATTCTTTCAAAGATCTTTCTTCCAAAAGTGCGCACAGGAACGCACCAATAGAAGTATCACCTGCACCTGTCGGATCAACAGATTCCACTTTATACAGTCCCTGCTCTACTACAAGACCATCTCTGGTATAAATCTTTGATCCTTCGGATCCATTTTTAAGGAACAAGATCTCCAGATTTGGATTTTCAAAGCATTTCTTGATGGCGGCTTCCACATCATCTATTCCTGTAAGAAGTTTCAATTCATCAATACCAGGTGCAAATACATTGGTAAGTTCCAAGATAGAGTGAATGATCTCAAAGGATTCCTTACTCTTCTGAGGATTTGTCAGATGCTCTACACGTACATTCGGATCAAAGCTGATCTTCGTCCCCTGCGCCGCCATTGCTTTCGCAGTCTTAACGATTTCCCATCCATAACTGAGCTTTGCTGTAAGAGCACATCCCATTACATGGAAAAACTTTGCTTCTTTGAGCGTAGGAGTGTCCATATCAGGAGCAACTGCTTTGGTTGCCGGAGTTTCATCCCAATGGAACAGAAATCTGCGATCACCATTGTGATCATAAGCAACAAATGCACACGCTGTAGATCCGTCCGAATCTACCAGCACTTTTGAAACATCTACGCCATCTTTTTTCAGGCGATTAAGGATGCACTCACCAAAGCCGTCTTTACCGACACCGGAAATGATTCCACAACTGTGCCCCATTCTGGCAACGGTAGATATCATAATCGCAGAAGAACCGGACGGGAACGGTCCTCTGAACAGAGCCGTTTCACTAAGTGGGGTATCCACTTCCGTTCTCATAATTTCAACAAGAGTTTCCCCCATTGTCCATATCTCAGCCAAGTGCTTTTACCATCCTTTCCTTTTCTTCTTCAGACTGAAACTTCTGAATAAACTCAACAATTTCCTGATTTGGTCCAAGAATTGTTACATATGCCACACCATGCTCCCAGTACGGAAGATATGCCGGACCTTCTCTAAATTCATATCCTGCTTCTCTTGCCTCTTTCACGCATGCAGCAATATCCGTACAATTCAATGCAATATGATCAATTGCACCAATTGCATTTGCTGCTCCTGCAGACTTTTCATATGTTTCAATGACAATATTTGCCCATCCCAGAAATTTCACACGATCACCCTTATATACAGTCTCCCATAACAGTTTAAATCCAAGGCCTTTGTAAAATGCCTCTGTTTTCTCAATATCATCTGTCGGAATACCGATATGATTGTAACCATCCACAAAATTTGTCAGCATAAAACCCACCTCCTCAATCATGTCCACAACATTCATTGTACATCTTATCGTTTTCAAACGACACCGGGGGCAAAATATATTTGCACTATACGGTGATGCAAGAATATACCTTTTGCCCCTGATATCTTTAGCTATTCATAACTATCCTGTCTCTTCACAGTTACTCGCAAAAAGCAAATGAAGCTCGAGTATTCTGTTACTGTTTCTTAATAAATACTCTTTAATACATATGGCGTCTTACCTGTACAGTTGAACAGATCACAGTTTGCCTCAATCGCAGCAGCAACAGCCTGACGTCCCGGTCCAACCACCTTACGCGGATCATTTTCTTCCGGCTTGATCGCACTCTTCACACCATCTGTGAATATCTTCTTCAGACCAGTACCAACATTGATCTTACTCATACCCATAGCTACACACTTTCTGAAATCTTCTTCCGGAACGCCTGTACCGCCGTGAAGAACGAGCGCAACGTCTGTCTCTTTACGGATTGCTTCCAGCAAATCAAAACGAATCTTCGGCGCTGCCTTATAGTATCCGTGAGCAGTACCTATGGAAACTGCAAGCGCATCAACCCCGGTTCTCTCAACAAACTCATGCACAAGTGAAGGATCCGTATAAGCCTTTCCGGATTCTTCTACATGAACTTCATCTTCGTGTCCGGCAAGCATACCAAGCTCTGCTTCTACGGAGCATCCGTTGATTCCATACGGGCTATGGTTATGTGCGAAATCAGCGATCTCTTTGGAACGTCTGATATTTTCTTCAAAAGATTCTTTGGAAGCATCAATCATAACATTCGTAAATCCGCAAACTACCGCCTGTTTGATCTGCTCAAGATCGGTTGCATGGTCAAGGTGAAGACAAATCGGAACATCCGGATAAGCCATAGCAAGACCCTTTGCTGTATTAGCGATAAGCTCCAGAGAGTTATTATAGTATTTGACGGCACCAAGAGATGCCATAAGAATTACCGGTGAATTCTTTGCTCTTGCGCCTTCTACAAGACCCACCATCTCTTCAAGAGTACTGAAGTTAAACGCACACACCAACTGCATATCTTTCAGCCGGATCAACGTTTGTAGTTGCTTTCTTTACAGAATCAGCCATGATCTGTTTCATTGTAAGTAATGGCATAATTTTCTCTCCCTATACATGCCTTAACTATAATCAAATATCGAAAACAGGTCAATATAAAGTTTAAAAATTATACTCAATATATTGAGAATATTCGATATGGGTTTCATGGTAACGTATTGGAGAGATGAGAATTGAATGATTAGCTATCAGCCTTTCTATGATACTTTACTGAAAAAAGAAATAACAGAATATCAGCTTGTACATATCCATGGAATATCAGCAAATACATTGTACCGTATGAAGACCGGACATCCGATCACGACAAAGACATTAGACAATTTATGCTATATTTTGGATTGCAATGTAGAAGATATTTTGTATCACGATAAAAGTGTACCACCACAATAATAGAAATGATGATTAGAGATCCCCATTGCCAACAGTGACAATGGGGATTTTTAAAAATACACTTTTAAATTTTATTTTTCTACCTTTACAAAAGGTAAGTTACAATCCATACAGAGCACTCGAATGTCTTTTGTAGCCCTAAAACTTGTATGACATTTCATACAAATATATTTTCGAGTGCTGCTTGGTCTTGTCGGAGATTTAGGTTTATTGATTCCATCGTTACCGTTTCCACTACTATTTCCTCCCGGTATTCCGCTTGGATAATCACTTTGCCTTACAATCTTTATATCTTCGAATCCATTCGCTATGATAAAGTTTAAAGTGTCCTCAGTAGGACTTGTAATCGTCCAGCCATATTTCGGATGCTTTTCTATTTCTAATTTTCTCAGCCCCTCTGCAATCGCTTTAAAATTCTTATTATGATATACACCTCGGTTAGACGTACTTCTACAACAACTTAATTATTTTAGCGTATTTTACACTAAAATAAAAGAGCCTCTCAATGTATTTACTGAAAAGCTCTACCTTATATATATACCGTGTTCTGTCTCTGACAGCATTTGCAGAAATACCTAGTTCTCTGCTAATTTCTTCAAAAGTTTTACCGTCTCTTACTCTAAGCATTAAACACTTATATTCATCTTTGTCTAAAATACTTTCTAATATCTCAAGAAAAGCTTCTTCATCGTACTCTGGGAATTTTACACCATCTTTCTTTTTATAACCATAATAAGCTCTAATTATCCTTCTTGAAATCAACTCGTCTTCAAATCTGTTTTTTTCATAATAATCTAATCTTCCCATTTCCTACTTCATCTGCAGCTCTCAGCATTGCATTTTCAAAACTCATCTGATGCCCTATAGAAAAATACTCTAACGTACTATCAATATTAAGAAGTCTTACTATATCCTTAGTAAGCATACCAGTTCTTCCATGAATATATGCATAAAACATTCCTACCCACTTATAAACATCTATACACCCTTTGTATAAATCCTCTCCTACAAAAGAATCAATACTACCTTTTAATACATCCTCAACATAACTAACGTATACTTCATACGGATTCGCACTTAAAAGATATGGGTGACATCCATCCATAGCTTCTCTTGTCAATGAATTTAAAAACATCTTAGCATATAAATACCTACTTGTTTTAACACCTGCATAATCATATGAGTAATAATCAGAATATTCTAACATAGTACCCATTCTTTCCATGTCATCTTTTATGTATAACCCAT
>JAUNCG010000050.1 GCA_030526715.1 Eubacteriales bacterium | reverse complement strand
GGTATGACGCTGGATCGTAATCCGGGGCTGGAGCTTGCGGAGTTTGGACGATAATATATTTACAAAAAAAAGAAAGTTTGTTATACTAGACTGAACGGACAGTAAAGACTGTGACGGATAACGGATGGAGCTGTCAAAGGAGGACAATCATATGGCGAAGGAAGAAATTCAGAGCAATTTTACCGTGACGAGCGTGGAAGAGCTCGGACAGGTTCAGATCTCCAACGAAGTGATCACGATCATCGCAGGACTGGCAGCGACCGAAGTGAAGGGCGTGACCAGTATGGCAGGCAATATCACGAATGAACTGGTTGGAAAGCTTGGCGTGAAGAATCTTTCCAAGGGCGTGAAGATCAATATAGATGAGAACCGCGTATATGTAGATCTGGCGCTGAATCTGGATTATGGCTTCAGCATTCCGAAGACCTGTCAGAAGGTGCAGGAGAAGGTGAAGGCATCTATCGAGAACATGACCGGTCTGGAAGTGGAGACTGTGAATATTAAGATTGCCAATGTGACAATGGAAAGCGGTAAGTAACTGTACAGCAGGGAATGAGACTGTCTCAAAAGTGTGATCTTTTGGGGCAGTTCTTTGATTATACAAAAGGGGAAAGATGATGAGCAGGAGAGAAATAAGGGAACAGATTTTTAAATTATTATTTTTACTGGAGTTTTATCGCGGCGAAGAACTGAACGAGCAGGCCGAGCTGTATCTGAATGAGGTGGAGGAGGTCGCGCCGTCTGAGCAGGAGTCTGAGTATATTCGCGCGAAGTTCCACAAGATCGAAGAGAAGCTTTCGGAGTTGGACGAGGTTCTCTCCAAAGCATCTACCGGCTGGAAGCTGAATCGTATGGGAAAGGTAGATCTGGCGATCCTGCGTCTGGCTGCCTATGAGATCAAGGAGGATGAGGATATTCCGGTAGGTGTAGCGATCAATGAGGCCGTGGAGCTGGCGAAGAAGTTCGGAGGCGATGATTCTCCGGCGTTTGTCAACGGCGTATTGGCAAAATTAGTATAATAATGAAGCCGCCGTATCGTGTGGCGAGGCTGAGAGGAAGACATGAAGAACGTATATTCCGTCGGACAGGTGAACAAGTATATCCAGAATATGTTTACACAGGATTTTATGCTCAGACGGATCTACGTTCGCGGGGAGGTCTCGAACTGTAAATATCATACCTCGGGACATATCTATTTTTCGCTGAAGGATGAGACCGGAAGTATTGCCTGCGTGATGTTCGCGGGGAACCGTAAGGGACTTGCGTTTCAGATGAAGAATGGTCAGAGCGTGATCGTGCTCGGCAGCGTCAGCGTCTATGAGCGGGACGGGAGATACCAGCTCTATGCGGGAGAGATCCTGCTGGACGGAGTCGGGCTCCTCTATGAAAAATACGAAGCGTTAAAGAAGGAACTGGAAGAGATGGGGATGTTTGCCGATGAGTACAAGCAGCCCCTGAAGCCATATATAAAGAGATTGGGAATCGTGACAGCTCCTACCGGAGCGGCGGTTCGGGACATCATGAACATCGCTTATCGCAGGAATCCGTATATACAGCTGATTCTGTATCCTGCGCTGGTGCAGGGGGAGGGGGCGGCCTTGAGTATCGTAAAAGGTATCGAGGCGCTGGATGCTGCCGGAGTGGACACGATCATCGTGGGGCGTGGTGGCGGATCCATTGAGGATCTGTGGGCGTTCAATGAGGAGATCGTGGCCAGAGCCATTTTTGAATGTAGCACCCCCATTATATCTGCGGTAGGTCATGAGACTGATTTTACCATTGCAGATTTTGTGGCGGATCTGCGGGCACCGACGCCCTCGGCAGCGGCAGAGCTGGCAGTGGCGGATATCAGAGCCGTACAGGAGCGCATGAAAGCCTATGCGGGAAAGCTGACGCGGGATATGCTGACACAGCTGGCGGTATATCGTCAGAGAATGGAGCATCTTCAGCATCGTCTGCGCGACCTGAGTCCGCAGCAGCAGATCCGCGAGAAGCGGATGCATCTGATGGAGAGGGAAGAGAAGCTTCAGCGTCTGATGGAGCAGCGGGTCGGGGAATGCAAACATGAGACAGAGCGTCTATGGCAACAGCTTCCAATGCTGATGGAGCAGCGGATTTCGAATGCGAGGCATGAACTGCAGCTGATGATCGAGCGCCTGAAGGGACAGTCTCCACTGGATAAACTGAATCAGGGATATTCCTACACGGCGGACACACAGGGACGTGCGGTGACCCGGATCTCACAGGCGATCCCGGGGCAGGAGCTTACGGTCTATGTGGCGGACGGCCGCATTCACACGCAGGTCATCGATGTACAGGAGACGGAGTTTTGATATATGGAAGAGAAGGTATTTTCACTGGAAGAGGGATTTGAAAAAATAGAAGAATTGCTCGCAATACTGGAAAACCGCGATACAACGCTGGAGCAGTCCTTTGAGGCGTATCGTGAGGGTATGGAGCTTTTAAAAAAATGCAATGACCAGATTGATATGGTGGAGAAGAAGATGAAGGTCATTAACGGGGAAGGTGAGCTCAGTGACTTTTGAACAGGAATTAGAGAAACGGACGCAGGAAGTACAGGAGACGATCTATGGTTATCTTCCGAAGGAGACCGGATGTCAGAAGACGATTCTGGAGGCAATGAACTACAGTATGACGGCGGGAGGCAAGCGTCTGCGTCCACTGCTGATGAGAGAGACCTATCGTATGCTTGGCGGAGAGGGAACGCTGGTGGAGCCTTTTATGGCGGCGATCGAGATGATTCATACCCATTCTCTGATCCATGATGACCTGCCCGCCATGGACAATGACGAATACCGGCGGGGACGCAAGACCACGCATGTGGTGTACGGCGAGGCGATGGCGATTCTTGCCGGAGACGGTCTGCTGAATCTGGCCTATGAGACGGCCAGCAGAGGCTTTGCCATGGCGCCGGGCGATACAAGAGTCGGAAGTGCGTTGGCTACGCTGGCCGCGAAGACAGGGGTATACGGTATGATGGGTGGACAGGCCGTGGATGTGGAGTCTGTGGGAGAGCCTCTGGACAGAGAACGGCTTCATTTTATTTATCGTCTGAAGACAGGCGCTTTGATCGAGGCATCTATGATGATCGGGGCGATCCTTGCGGGAGCTGTCGGAGAGGATATCCTGCGGATCGGGCAGGTGGCTGCGGATGTAGGCTTGGCGTTCCAGATTCAGGACGATATTCTGGATGTTACCGGCACGCAGCAGATACTTGGCAAGCCGATCAACAGCGACGAAAAGAACCATAAGACGACCTATGTGACTATAGAGGGTCTGGAGAAGGCCAGAGCAGATGTGGAACAGATATCCAGACGCGCCATACATACACTGGACGGGATGACAGGAGAAAAGGAATTCCTGCGGGAGCTGATTCTGTCACTCATTTCCAGAAAAAAGTAGGGGGATGCTATGATTCTGGATAAAATACAAAAAGAGAATGATATCAAAAAGCTGAACCGGTCTGAGCTTGCGGAGCTGGCAGCGGAGATACGTCGCTTCCTGATCGAGAAGATCAGTGAGAACGGAGGTCATCTCGGCTCCAATCTCGGAGTGGTGGAGCTGACGATGGCGATGCATCTGTGCTTTGAACTGCCTCAGGATAAGATCATCTGGGACGTGGGTCATCAGTCCTATACTCATAAGCTGCTGACAGGACGTCGGGAGGGCTTTGACAGTCTACGCAAGTACGGCGGCATGAGCGGTTTTCCGAAACGGTGTGAGAGTGACTGTGACGCTTTTAATACAGGACACAGCTCTACCTCCATTTCCGCGGGACTCGGCTATGCCATGGCACGGGATCTTAAAAAGGAAGACTATTCCGTGATCTCCGTCATTGGCGATGGTTCCATGACGGGAGGTATGGCGTGGGAGGCTCTGAACAACGCCTCCCGGCTGGATACGAATTTTATAATTGTTCTGAATGACAACAATATGTCTATCTCGGAGAATGTGGGCGGTCTGTCCAGCTATCTGAACAATGTACGCACACGGGAAGGCTATCTGAATCTGAAAGCGGGAGTGGAGAACACGCTGTCTCGAATCCCGGTATACGGGGACAACATCGTAAAGGGGATCCGCCGGACGAAGAATGGTCTGAAGCAGTTTCTCGTTCCCGGAATGCTGTTTGAGGAGATGGGGCTGACCTATCTGGGACCGGTGGACGGACATAATATAGACCAGCTTTGCAGAAGCTTTCAGGAAGCGCGCAAGATCAAGGGCGCAGTGGTGCTTCATGTATTGACGCAGAAGGGCATGGGATATGAGCCCGCTATGCGTCATCCGGCGAGATTTCACGGGGCAGTGCCATTTGAGATTGAGACCGGAATACCGAAGAAGAAGCAGCAAAAGGCCAATTATACAGACGTTTTTTCCACGGTCATGCGTAAGATGGGGGATCGGGAGCCGGATGTGGTAGCCATCACGGCGGCTATGCCGGACGGTACGGGACTGAAACGATTCCGTAATATGTTCCCGGAACGCTTTTTTGATGTGGGAATCGCGGAGCAGCATGCGGTGACGTTTGCGGCCGGACTGGCGGCAGCGGGATTAAAGCCGGTGGTGGCGGTGTATTCCTCCTTTTTGCAGCGAGCCTTTGATCAGATCGTTCACGACGTCTGTCTGCAGAAGCTTCACGTGATCTTTGCGGTTGACCGTGCAGGACTGGTGGGAAGCGACGGCGAGACACATCAGGGTGTCTTCGATCTGTCCTTTCTCTCCTCCATTCCGAATATGTGTGTGATGGCGCCGAAGAATAAGTGGGAGCTTTCGGATATGATGAAATTTGCGGTTTCCTACGACGGTCCGATCGCGCTGCGCTATCCGAGAGGAGAGGCGTATGACGGACTTTCCCGTTTCCGCACGCCCATAGAATATGGCAGGAGCGAGGTCATTTATGATGAATCTGAAATCGCACTTCTTGCGGTGGGGAGCATGGTGAAGACTGCGGTGGAGGTGCGTGAGCGGCTTAGGGAGATGGGATATGCCTGTACGCTGGTGAACACAAGATTTGTAAAACCGCTGGATCTGGACACGCTACGCAAGCTGGCTGCGGAACACAGGCTGCTGGTGACCATGGAGGAGAATGTTCTGAGCGGAGGCTTCGGTGAGGCGGTGCTGGAATATCTGAACGAGACCGGAAGCGACGTGAGAATTCTCAACGTTGCATTGCCGGATGATTATGTAGAGCATGGAAATGTAGACCTCCTGAAGCAGGAAGTCTGTATTGACGCAGCGTCCGTGGTAAAACGGATCGCAGCAGAATATATTGGAATGTGAGAAGCAAATTATGAAAAAAGAGCGACTGGATGTGCTGGTGGTCCAGCAGGGGCTGGCACCCTCCCGGGAAAAAGCGAAGGCCATGATCATGGCAGGCTGCGTTCTGGTAGATGGCCAGCGGGAGGACAAGGCCGGAACACAGTTTCCGGATACCGTGAAGATCGAGATCAAGGGCAATACCCTCAAGTATGTCAGCAGAGGAGGACTGAAGCTGGAGAAGGCTATGGCGCAGTTTGACATTTCGTTGGAGGGCAAGGTATGTATGGATATCGGCGCCTCCACCGGAGGATTTACGGACTGTATGCTGCAAAACGGCGCGGTGAAGGTATATTCCGTGGATGTAGGCTATGGACAGCTTGACTGGAAGCTGCGTCAGGATGAGCGGGTGGTCTGCATGGAGAAGACGAATATCCGCTATGTGACACCCGGGGATATCGGAGAGCCGATCGAGTTTGCCTCCATCGATGTATCGTTTATTTCTCTGACCAAGGTGCTGCTTCCTGCCAGAGAGCTGTTGACAAAGCAGGGAGAGATTGCGGCATTGATCAAGCCGCAGTTTGAGGCAGGCAGAGAGAAGGTAGGCAAGAAGGGCGTTGTCCGGGATCCGGCAGTACACCGGGAGGTGATCGAGAAGGTCATTGCGTATGCCCGCAGCATTGATTTTGCGGTGAAGGATCTGGAGTTCTCGCCCATCAAGGGACCGGAGGGGAATATCGAATATCTGGTACATTTGAAGAAGGGAGAAGCTCAGGGGGAGCTACTGCCCTTTGAGGTGTCTGAGATCGTGAAGGCGGCGCATGCCTCTCTGGATAAAGAGGAAAAGAAATGAAGCGGTTTTATGTGATCACCAATATACCGAAGGATCCGCAGCTGACGGTGGCGCGAAGAATCCGGAATTATCTTCAGTCCAAAGGGAAAGAATGTATTTTGCAGAAATGTGCCGCAGAAGATCCCAGCGGCAGATACAAGTACACGGATCCATCCGCAGTGCCCGAGGGAATTGACTGCATCATTGTGCTGGGAGGTGACGGCACGGTGCTGCGCGCCTCTCGTGATCTCGTGGAACGGCAGATTCCCATGTTCGGAGTGAATCTGGGGAACCTCGGATATCTTGCAGAGACGGATCAGGAGCATCTTGAGGAAGCGCTGGATCATCTAGTGCTGGACGAGTATGTTTTAGAGGAACGTATGATGCTGGAGGGCAGAGCATATCATCACGGAGAAATGATGATGTCCGACGTGGCGCTGAATGATATCGTCATTGCCAGAAGCGGTAAGATCCGGGTGATGAAGTTTCATATTTATGTCAATGACCGTCTGTTGAATTCTTATAATGCAGATGGCATCATTGTTTCCACACCGACGGGATCCACGGGCTACAGTCTGTCTGTGGGTGGTCCCATCGTCTCACCATCGGCTTCCCTGATCCTGTTATCTCCCATCGCTCCACATACGCTGACAGCCCGCAGCGTGATCCTGCCGGATGATGCGAAGGTGCGGGTGGAGATTGGACTTCGCGAGGACGGATCAGAGGAGGCCGAGGCTGCATTTGACGGAGATGCTTCTGCGAGGATGAGGTGCGGGGACTATATAACTATTGAAAAATCGGTCCGTCGGGTGCCGTTTGCCAAAATTGACCAGATCAGTTTTCTGGAGGTTCTCCGCAGAAAAATGAGCGGAGCATAGGAGAGCATAATGAAGATAGAAAGACATGCAAAGATCGTAGAGCTGATCAACAGATATGATATCGAGACACAGGAGGAGCTGGCGGAGAAGCTGAACAGCTCCGGATTTCGTGTGACACAGGCCACAGTATCAAGAGATATACGTGAGCTGAAGCTGACGAAGATCGCCATGGACGGCGGACGTCAGAAGTATGCGGTCATGAGTACCCGCAACAGTGAGTTGGATGAAAAGTATCTGCGGATTCTGAAGGATGGATTTGTGTCTATGGATATGGCGCAGAATATTCTGGTGATCCGGACAGTATCCGGTATGGCTATGGCTGTTGCGGCCGCCATGGATGCCATGAACTGGCAGGAGATCGCAGGATGCATTGCGGGAGATGACACCATCATGTGCGCGATCCGCAGCGTGGACGATACGTTACTGGTAATGGACAAGATCCGCAGGATTCTGGATCGCTGAAGGAATTTACGAAAAGATGTATAGGTTCTTCCTGCCGGGAGAGCATAAAGGTATAAATTATGTTACTGAATTTACATGTAAAAAATATGGCGCTGATCAGAGAATTGGATGTGGACTTCAGGGAGGGACTGAATATCCTGACAGGAGAGACAGGAGCAGGTAAATCCATTCTGATCGGTTCCATGAATGTGGCGCTCGGTATGCAGAGCTTCAAGGGCTTTGCCAGAGAGGACAGCGACAGCGCTCTGGTAGAGCTGGTATTTTCCGCGGAACGGGAGGAGATCCGGGGATGGTTTACCGAGCACGAGTTGCCGTTTGATGACGGACAGATCATACTCAGCCGCAGACTGACGGGAGCACGTAGCATCAGTAAGGTGAACGGAGTGAGCGTTCCGGTGAGCGTGATTCGCGAGCTGGCCTCACTGCTGATCGACATTCACGGACAGCATGAGCATCAGTCCCTGCTATATCGGAAGAATCATTTGCGGATACTGGACGAATTCGCCAAGGAAGAGCTCAAGCCTTGGAAGGAGCGGGGAAAGGAAGTCTATTCCGCCTATGCTTCTCTGAAGGAACAGCTTCGCTCCATGACCATGGATGAGGCGTCCCGCAGAAAAGAGGCTGATTTTCTGCAATACGAGCTGGAGGAGATTGAGAATGCCCGGCTTCGCCCCGGAGAGGATGCAGAGCTGGAGAAGCAATACCGTAAGCTGACGAACGCCAGAAGGATCGCCGAGGATGTCGGAGAAGCCTATGAGCTGACGTCCTCAGGCGCGGTGAGCGCGTCGGAGATGATCTCTCAGGCGCTGCAGCGTCTGCTGGCGGTCAGCTCCTACGACGAACATGTGGACAATCTGGCTGTGCAGATGGCGGAGGTGGAGAATCTTCTGTCTGATGTGAACCGGGAGATGTCGTCATATCTGGAGGATCTGACCTTTGACGAGGCAGGCTTTGCAGAGGTGGAGGAGCGTCTGGATACGCTGAATCATCTGAAGACAAAATATGGTAATTCCATAGAAGAAGTGTTGGCCTACGGTGAGGAGAAACGCAGACGTCTGGAGGAGCTGTCGGATTATGATGTATATCTTGAAAAATTAGAGAAAGAATACAGAGAAAAGGAAGCACTTCTGCGTGATATTTCAAAGGAAATGTCAGCGATTCGTGAAAAGCACGCAGAGCGTCTGGCAGAGAAGATACGTGCAGAATTAAAGGATCTGAATTTTCTGGATACACAGTTCGATGTGCTGGTGGAGCAGACGGATACCCTGAGCGCTAATGGATTTGATGAGGCCTGCTTTGTGATGTCCATGAATCCGGGCGCACCGAAGAAGCCTCTGGGGGATGTAGCCAGCGGAGGTGAGCTTTCCCGTATCATGCTGGCAATCAAGACGGTACTGGCCGATCGGGATCAGACAGAGACTCTGATCTTTGATGAGATCGATGTGGGAATCAGTGGCCGCACGGCGCAGAAGGTGTCGGAGAAGATGGCCGTGATCGCAAAAAGTCGTCAGGTGCTCTGCATTACCCATCTGGCACAGATCGCTTCTATGGCAAATCATCATTTTTATATCGAAAAAACAGTGCATGAACAGGAGACGCAGACCTCTATCCGCGAGCTTGCGAAGGAGGAGAGTCTTGAGGAGCTCGCAAGGATTCTCGGAGGAGCCAGAATTACGGAGACTACCATGCAGAATGCCAGAGAGATGAAGGAGATGGCGGATTTTGTAAAGCAGAGAGCCTAACGTGTTTTTCCATGGGGTTCACTATTTACCAGACTACAAAATAAAAATGCTCACATACTAAGAGAGGATATCGTGTCGGTATCCTCCTATTTTATAAACATGGATTGTGATGTAACAGAGCAGTCGGATGTTTGATTAAAGGATGTGAGCCAAATGAAGAAAAAATTAAGACACAGAGGATGCGGTATGGCGATCGGATGCGTGTTGTGCAGTATCCTGTATGTGAAAATGCTTTCCGCTGCTCTGCCGGATCATCTGACCATTGCCTCAGATACAGAGCAGACGGATGTACTGGAACAGATGATACCGGAGTATGTAGGAAAAAAGGTGCAAAAGAGCGTGGAGGCTTCTGCTTCCGGAGCGTCAGACATTCCCAAAGGAGATATCAGACTGTGCCGGGAGGAATCCTATACGGTGGAATGCAGTCTGTTTGGGATATTTCCGGTGAAGGAAATACAGGTAGATGTTGTAGAAAGGCAGGAGCTAATCCCCGGAGGGATTCCTGTGGGGATCTACATGAAGACGGAAGGCGTGTTGATCGTGGGAACCGGAGAGGTCTGCGCTATGGACGGAACCATACAGGAGCCCGTGGGAGATATCGTGCGCTCCGGGGATTATATTCTGGCGGTGAACCATGTTCCCGTTACAGAAAAGGAAGAGGTGACACAGCAGATCCATGAAGCGGCAGAAGGAAAAGTGGAGCTGCAGGTGCTCAGAGGAGAGCAGATCATAGAGCTACAGGTACCTGTGGTGCAGGCGGATGATGGAGCATATAAGGCGGGAATCTGGGTGCGGGACGATACGCAGGGGATTGGAACCCTGACCTTTGTAGATGAACAGGGGAATTTCGGCGCGCTCGGTCATGGAATCAGCGATATTGATACCAGCACCCTGCTCACACTGCGCTCCGGTCATCTCTATGCTGCGGACATTCGTTCGGTGATCCGGGGCGAACAGGGAGTACCGGGAGCGCTGTCCGGCGTCATACGATATCAAAAGGATCAGGTGCTGGGGAGTATCGAGCGTAACACATCGCTGGGAATTTTCGGAACATTGACAACAGAGCTTCCGCTGCTGCAGCAAAAGTCAGCCAAAAAGGTGGCCTACCGTCAGGAGATCGAACCGGGACCGGCGACGCTGCTTTGTGCGGTGGACGGAGCCCTGAGAGAATATCA
This sequence comes from Eubacteriales bacterium, assembly GCA_030526715.1. Lineage (GTDB taxonomy): Bacteria > Bacillota > Clostridia > Lachnospirales > Lachnospiraceae > Marvinbryantia. Next base: position 4,170 of record JAUNCG010000050.1, on the reverse strand, counting down.
GATCGAGATCGAGAAGATCAATCTGAACAGTTATGACGCCAACAAAAGTATGATGATACGTGTGACAGATCCGGGTCTTCTGGAGCTGACCGGCGGGATCGTACAGGGGATGAGCGGTTCACCGATCCTGCAGAAGGATCGGATCGTCGGAGCCGTAACACATGTATTCGTGGATGATCCGACAAAAGGGTATGCCATATTTATCGAAGAAATGCTATAGCATAAGATACATCCGAAAGGAGCAGAGATATGAAATCAATTCGCGAATTATATAAGATCGGAAAGGGACCCTCCAGCTCCCATACCATAGGTCCGGAACGGGCGGCGAGACAGTTTCTGGAACAGCATCCGCAGGCAGACCGTTTCACGGTCAGTCTGTTCGGTTCGCTGAGTAAGACCGGAAAGGGTCATGGAACAGACCGGGTTTTGAAAGAGGTGCTTGGAGCAGATCGCACAGAGATCATGTTTCGAAGGGATATGCCGGAGCATGTCACACATCCCAATACCATGGAATTTCAGGCATGGCAAAAGGACGAGGTGACAGACACAAAATGGGTGGAATCCGTAGGAGGCGGAGCCATTCGCGTGGTAGGAGAAAAAGCGGAGCGTGATACCGAAGAGGTTTATCCGGAGAATTCTTTTGCGGAGGTGGAGCAGCAGTGCATCCTGTGGAACAGCAACCTTGCGGAATATGTGGAATTTAACGAGGGAGAGGATATCTGGGATTTTCTGTCGGATATCTGGGATGCCATGGTACATTCTATCAAGGAAGGTCTTGAAGCGGAGGGAATCCTGCCGGGCGGCCTGCACATTGTGCGAAAGGCGAAAAAGCTATATGAAAATACTTCGGAGCAGGGATCGCCGCAGATGGAGGAGGTGCGGCTGGTGTCGGCCTATGCCTATGCGGTATGTGAACAGAATGCGGACTGCGGGACTATCGTGACCGCTCCGACCTGCGGAGCCTGCGGGATCCTCCCGGCAGTGCTGTATTACATGCAGGAGCAGCGGGGGATGGAACGGCGCAGGATTCTGGAGGCTCTTGCCGTAGCGGGACTTTTGGGAAATCTGGTCAAGGAAAATGCTTCCATCTCCGGAGCAGAATGCGGATGTCAGGCCGAGGTAGGCACGGCCTGCTCCATGGCAGCGGCAGCCATGGCGTATCTTGTGAAGCTGAGTACCCATCAGATCCAATATGCGGCCGAGATCGCGCTGGAGCATCATCTGGGGCTGACCTGTGATCCGATCTGCGGACTCGTGCAGGTACCCTGTATAGAGCGCAATGCGGTGGCAGCCATGCGGGCGATCAACTCCTGTCAGCTGGCCTATTTTCTGTATGACACCCAGAGAATCTCCTTTGATCTGGCGGTCAAGACCATGTACGAGACGGGAATCAGCATGAATCAGCGATACCGCGAGACCTCAGAAGGCGGTCTTGCAAAAATGTTTGAGCGCAGAAAAAAGCAGTTATAATTGTTTTGAAAAAATTAAGAATTATTCATTTGACACTTTCGCGAAATATCGTTATAGTGCAAGAAGGTAACCCGAAACAGCAATGGGAGAAAAATTATGGCAATTAGGATCATAACAGATTCCGCGGCAGACTATTCTGCTTCGGAGATCGAGAAGAGAAATATTACCTGTGTACCGATGACGATCACCTTCGGGGAGGAGACTTTTCTGGACGGTACAGAGATCACAAAGGAAGATTTTTTTGAGAGACTGATCAATGAGAAGGAGCTGCCAAAGACATCGCAGCCGTCGCCGACCAGCTTTCTGGAATGCTTTGAGGAGGCGAAAAGAGACGGAGATACCGTGATCGCCATTCTGGTGTCCGGCAGCTTAAGTGGCACGATCCAGTGTGCAGAGCTGGCGAAGAGTATGGCAGAATATGATGATATACATATTATTGACAGCAGGCTTGCCACGCTGGGCATGCGTTTTCTGGTTGACCGGGCAGTAGCTATGCGGGATCAGGGATGTACGGCGGTACAGATCGTGGATGCGCTGGAGATGCTCAAATCCAAGGTGCGCATCTATGCAGGTCTGGACACGCTGGAATATCTGCAGAAGGGCGGACGACTGTCCAGAGCAGAGGCGGGACTGGGAAAGATGGTGAATCTGAAGCCGATCCTGACATTCAGCCGTGAGGGTGCTGTGGAGCTGTGCAGCAAGCAGATCGGCGTGCGTCACGCATACCGTCATATTGCGAAGCTTCTCGAAGAGCATGTGCCGGATGAGAGCTATCCGGTGTATTTCCTATATTCCCATGAAAAAAAGAACTGTGTGGGATTTATACAGCATCTGCAGAAAAAGGGCATAGAGTTCGGTACGCCAAAGCTGCGGGGAATTGGGGCCACCATTGGCACCCACATCGGACCGGGAGCCTTCGGCATCGTATTTGTAGAACAGTGACAGGAGTTATGAACATTCCGTGAAACAGACGGGCAAGCTTGAAAATGGGAGAAAGTTCCTATATAATAAAACAGTATAGATTATGAAAAAGATTTTCGTGATGTTTGCGGAAGGATTGATTTGAAAAGGGGTAGTAAATGAAGAACAAAGTAATAAGGGCAGCAGTGCTGGCAGGCGCTCTGGGGATTTCTTCTGTACTTGGCTGCATAGTCGCCGCGGAGGAATGGAATGAACCGGTTGGGGAGTCGGTTTCGGAAGAGTGGAATGCCGGTATGGAGAGCTATGCGCCGATCGAAGAGACGCCGGGCTATATAGAAGCGCCGCAGACGGAAGGTATTTCACAGCAGCCGGTTCCCGGAGCTATGTACCATGAAGAGGTACCTCCGATGATGGAGGAGTCGATGAACTGGCAGGAGGATACCCCCTATACGGAAGAGAGAGAGACTCCTTCCGGGACATGGGAGACGGAGGAGATTCCGGTAAGTATCCGTAGATCAGAGAGGAAAAAGCAGGTGGAGGATTTTGAGATCCCCGGAATCGAGGAGGCAGAGGCGGCTTTTGGCATCACTGCCGATATGGAGATCTCGCCGTATATCTATCTGAATGTGCCGGAGCTTCTGCAGAATCCGGAGCTTCCCACAGGCTGTGAATCCGTAGCGTTAACCATGGCGCTTCAGTATGAGGGCTTCCATCTGGCGAAGACGACCATTGCGCGGGAGTTTCTGATCTATAACCGTGAGGATGACAATATGGCTCTTGGCTATGTAGGTGATCCTTTTTCCGAGGATGGCGCCGGATGCTTTGCACCGGCGTTGGCGGCGACGGCCATGGATTTCTTTGAAGATCAGGGATATGACTATACAGCCTATGAGATTACGGGTACACCTCTGAGCGATCTGCTGAAATACGTTTCGGAGGGGACACCTGTAGTTCTCTGGACAACGATGTATATGGCAGAACCGGAGGTGTCCAGAGATGTTGAGGTATGTACTTACGGTGACAATACCTATGAATGGTATACATCTGAGCACTGTGTCGTATTGTCCGGCTATGATACGGAGGCGCAGACCTTACAGATCAATGATCCGCTGGAGGGGATCGTTACCAGAGATATGGCGGAGTTTGAGAGGATCTTTAATCGAACCGGACAGATTGCTATGGTAGTGAGATCCTGTTCGACGGCTCTGAACTATGATCCGGAGACGGAAGAGGGAATTACTCTCGCCAGCAGCCAGACAGAGAAGATCACGCTGGATGCAGGGGTTCAGTAAGGCGAATTTTTATAAATATATGGGGTATATGGGGCGTTCTGAAGATGAATATTTTATTTTTTTTGAAACCGAAAAATGAGGTGGCGTATATTCAGAAGGATTTTACGCTGCGTCAGGCGATGGAGAAGATGGAGCATTGTAGGTTTTCTGCGGTGCCGGTCATAGATGCTGAAGGAAGGTATGTGGATACTTTGACTGAAGGCGATCTGCTCTGGTTTTTTAAGGAGCATATCCTTCAGGATATTCAGGAAGCGGAGAACATTCCACTTACGGCGGTGAAGCGCCGCTGGAGGAATAATGCGGTTAATATCAATTGTGAAATCGAGGATCTGATACTGACCTCCATGAATCAGAATTTTGTTCCTGTGGTGGATGATAAGCAGATCTTTATCGGAATTATTACACGAAAGGCGATCATACATCATTTTTACGATGAGCATAAAAAGGGAGAAAGCGGCGCTGTTTAGGCGGTGTCTTTTTCAGCAAT
>JAUNCG010000121.1 GCA_030526715.1 Eubacteriales bacterium | reverse complement strand
TCAATCCACCTCCAAAGGAGTCTCCTCCTCCGACGCGATCTATAATGTGAATCAGATATTCCGGTGAAAAGCATGCTTCTCCGTCCCGATACAGCATACCCGCCCACCTATTGTCCGTTGCGGATAAGCTTCCGCGAAGAGTGATCGCCACATCACTGCATCCAAAACGTTCAGACAGTTTTTTTGCAACGCTGATGTAGCCTTCCTTACTCAATTTTCCGCTATTAATATCTGTCCCTTCCGCCTGAATACCAAAGACATCCGCTGCATCCTCTTCGTTGGCAATGCAGATGTCTACATAAGGCATCAGTTCACTCATGACCCGTCCGGCCTCGTCTCTCGTCCAAAGCTTTTTACGGTAATTCAGATCACAGCTTATCTTCACGCCCTTTGCCTTTGCGACTTTGCACGCATCCAGACAGATCTGGGGCAACTCTCCTCCCAGAGCAGGTGTAATTCCCGTAAAATGAAACCAGTCTGCCCCTTCAAAAATCCGATCCCAATCAAAATCCTCCCGCTTTGCCAGAGCGATTGAAGAACCTGCGCGGTCATAAATAACCTTTGACGGACGCTGTGAAGCTCCCTTCTCGACAAAATAAATTCCAAGTCTCGGTCCACCCTTTACGATTTCCTCTGTATTGACGCCATACTTTCTCAAATCATTCTGGGCACTTTGTCCGATCTCGTTGTCCGGAAGCTTTGTCACGTAAAACGCTTTATGTCCATAATTTGCCAATGATACCGCAACGTTTGCCTCACCTCCGGCATAAGATGCTTCAAATTTATCTGCCTGTACAAATCGAAGATATCCCTCCGGATTTAAACGCATCATAATCTCTCCAAAACAAACAACCTTCGCCATCTTCATCTCTCCTTTTCTACTCCTGAACAGCTTTGACAAACTCCTTTGCAAGCGCAGTAATTTTCTCAAACTCGCCGTTATTGATCCATTCTTTATTTACAAGATTTCCACCAACTCCAAAACCGGCCACACCGGCTTTCAGAAAATCTTTTATATTCTTCTCATTCACACCCCCTACAGCCAACATCCGGATATGATTCAGCGGTGCTTTGATCGCCTTGATATATGAGGTTCCCATTTCTCCTGCCGGAAATACTTTTACAAAATCCGCTCCGGCCTCATAGGCTTCCACGATTTCCGATGGCGTAAGCGCTCCCGGCATAGTGACCATTCCAAGCGCATTTGCATAACGAATCACTTCCGTATTCACAGTGGGTGTAATAATATAGCTTGCTCCTGCTGTCTTCGCCAGATCTACCTGTTCCTTGCTCAGTACCGTCCCTGCTCCGACAAGGATTTTATCGCCAAGCTCCTGCTTTAATGCTGCAATTGCCTTTGTAGTTGCCGCATAATGGTCAGTACTGCTCTGATTAAACGTCACCTCAATCATATTGATTCCGCCGGCATACAGTGCTTTTCCCAGATCAATGATCTGTTCCGGCTCCAGCCCCCGAACAATCGCAATCAGCTTTTTTTCCAATGTGTTCGCAATGATTTTCTCCCGCATACTATGCCTCCATTCATCTGTGCTTTCTATTAGCTTCTGCTTTATCCTTCCATCATTTCATAACGTTCACTCCAGATTTGCATGAAACTTCCACAACTCATCCAGATCAATATTTCTTTCATTTACCATCATAATGGCTGTCGTATCTCCAAACAACAGTAAAGACTGCTCGAATAATGAGGTCATCGGCTGTCTGGAGTGTATTTCGTCTGCCAGCTTTGCACGGCTTTCCACCGGAATCCTTACAAAAAGATCCACCACGCTCTTTAGTCCACTCTCCGGGTTACTCCCGATATGGATGACCTTTGCCCCGATCGCTTTCGCTTTTCTCGCAATTCCCGATGGAAAAAGTGTTTCTCCGCTTCCCGAACCAACGATCAGCACATCTTTTTCCGTAATCGCCGGTTCCGTAATCTGTCCCACTACAACTGCATGAATCCCAAGATGCGCATACCTCTTGGCGATACACTCCAATGCGAGCAACGTCCTTCCAACACCGACAAAGAAGACTTTTTCTGCTTTCAGCAGCATACTCATATACTGCGCCACCGTTTCTGTTTTAATTGCACTAAGTGAAGCGGTACATTCCTGAAGAATGATGTTTTTGGATTCTTCATAGTTTTTACTAATCTCCATTTTCGTTCACTCCCCGTTTTTTCTGCTCAAGGAACTCTGCTGTTTCTTCTCCGGTCGGAACAGAACTGCTGCCGCCTTCTCTTGTCACACAGATAGCTGCTGCCGCATGTCCATATCGGATCGCCTCTTCCATTGACGCTCCCCTGCAATACTGTACCACAAGAGCTGCTCCAAAGGTATCTCCTGCTGCCGTTGAATCAATTGCATTTACCTTGTATCCCGGAATCAGTTTCTTCCTTGTCCCATCATAGAGATAGGCTCCTCTACTTCCAAGTTTCAGAATCACATACTTCGGCTCTGCCGCATGATAGAGCCATTTTGCTGCTTTTTCAATATTTTCTTCTGTATTCAGAGCAATTCCCGTCAAGGCCTCTGTCTCTGCTTCATTCGGAGATATGGCAAAGATCCCTTTCAACCGTTCAAGCGGAATATTCATAGCGGGACCTGCATCAAGAAATACTGGTATCCCT
>JAUNCG010000049.1 GCA_030526715.1 Eubacteriales bacterium | reverse complement strand
TGCAGGAGATGGGACTTGAACCCACACGATCTTAACGACCACAGGCACCTGAAGCCTGCGCGTCTGCCAATTCCGCCACTCCTGCATTCCTTTTAAATTGTCGTGCTCATCAGCACAAGCAATACTATACAACAGCATCGGTATAATGTCAACACCTTTTTTAAATTTTTTTCAAAAAAATAAAATTAAATTTTTTTCATTTTTTTCTTGACGAACCAAAGCTATAGTGATATAATCTTTTTTGTTCGCGGGAGTGCTGGAATTGGCAGACAGGCTAGACTAAGGATCTAGTGGTCGAAAGGTCGTGTGGGTTCAAGTCCCATCTCCCGCATCACAAAGAAAAGCTTCAGGTCGATAGCCTGAGGCTTTTTCTTTTATTCGAAGCGTAGGAGTCCCTTGAACTCGTGTTCAAGGTCTCTGCTTCGCTCCGGTCGGTGCTAAACGGACATCCAGCATCCCATCTCCCGCACTAACAACCCGTGATGCATCTCAAAACCTTTTGTTTTTTCTCATAAAAAAATCTCTCGAATGATCGAGAGATTTTTCATCATTTTTATGATTAAGCCAATTTGCTCTTAGCCAGCTCTGCCAGTGTAGCGAAGCCTGCTGCATCATTTACAGCCATGTCAGCCAGAACCTTTCTGTTCAGCTCAACATTTGCCAACTTCAGTCCATACATAAACTTGCTGTAGGAAAGACCGTTGATTCTTGCTGCTGCGTTGATACGAGCGATCCAAAGCTGTCTGAACTGACGCTTCTTCTGCTTTCTGCCTGCATATGCGCTGGTCAATGCACGCATTACGGACTGCTTAGCAATCTTGTACTGCTTAGAACGTGCGCCTCTGTAACCCTTTGCCAGCTTTAATACTCTGTTATGTTTCTTCTTAGCGTTCATGCCGCCTTTAACTCTTGCCATGTCTCAAATCCTCCTTCTATTCTTCTTATAAATACGGTAAAATCTTCTTCATGTTCTTGAAGTTGGTAGCATCCGTGATGGTTGCCTTTCTAAGATTTCTCTTTCTCTTGGTAGACTTCTTAGTTAAGATATGGCTCTTGTAAGCTTTGTTTCTCTTCAGTTTTCCAGTACCTGTCAGTTTGAAACGCTTTGCAGCTGCTCTACTTGTCTTAATTTTTGGCATTTTATATTTCCTCCTTAATATAGAATCTTTATTTAACCTGAAAACTAACGTTTCTCAGTTAAAAACATCGTCATGCTACGTCCTTCTACCTTCGGAACACGATCTACTACAGCAACATCAGCAAGCTCTTTTGCGATGTCATCCAGAATATGACGACTGCTCTGCATATGAGCCATCTCACGGCCGCGGAAACGCAAGGTAACCTTTACCTTGTTGCCCTTCTCCAGAAACTTACGCGCGGCAGAAATCTTCGTATTCAAGTCGTTCACGTCAATATTCGGGGACAAACGAACTTCCTTGATCTCGATGCTCTTCTGCTTCTTCTTAGCTTCCTTCTCTTTTCTCGCCATCTCATAGCGATACTTGCCATAATCGATGATCTTGCATACCGGCGGCTTCGCGGTCGGCGCAACCTTCACCAGATCAAGCTCTGCCTCGCGCGCCAGCTTCATGGCATCTCTCGCGGACATAATTCCAAGCTGCTCTCCATGCTCCCCGATCAGACGAATCTCTCTGTCTCTGATCTGCTCATTAATCATTAACTCGCTAATTGTTTTATACCTCCAACACCCGTGAACTTATAATAGAAACACTCCGTATGATCTCCGGTCTGTCCAAAGACAATAAAAAAACGCGGATCACAGAAAATCCACGTACCCAATATCTCCACTGCCATAAGCTTCATCTTATCGCATATGAAATATATAAACCATGAGTCGCCCGATTGCGCTCCGGTGAGAGTGGAACTCTGCTTCTTTTTCATACTTTGTAACCATAACACAGAAATATCTGTGTGTCAACTATTTTTCGCAATTTATTGTATTAATCACGGAAGAGATGGGGTCACCGCAGGACAGCGGCAACCCCATTTCTTTATCACCGTGAAACATTCACAGATCGTGCGTTCTATCGTTTTTATTACTCTCTGCACTTTTCAAAGGTACGGCACTCGGTCTGGCAGCTGCGGCAGGCCGACGCGCCGGAGATGTCTATCTGGTCTGCGCAGCAGACCCTGTCCTCATTGTACTCGCAGCTGTCTGCGGTACAATCTACAGCGACGGTATGCTTCGGCGTACCGATGGAATTGGACGCGCTGTCGATCCTGCGTTCTCTAAAGCTGGAGCAACAGGTGTCACAGGCTTTGCTCGCCTCAGACCCCTCCACCATAATATCTCCTTTTCCACAATACATTCCCGTATTGTAGGTACAGTGTTGTGCGGAACAAACAAGTAATGGCATAATACTACCTCCTTTTTCATTTGGAGATAGTATCTGCCATTTTCTTTTTAAATATACCGGTTTTTATTCTATAATCTGCATCTTAGACAATATTTCATGATTATCTGATACCACTCAGACATTTTTGATCGCCTGATACTCTCTGATGCTTACTCTTCTACCTCGATCTTGCGGATTTCTTTGGTACGGATTTCTTTGGAAATCGCATCGATGAACTCCTCCAGCTTCTTCTGTCCCTCGTCTCCAAGGTAACGGCTTCTCACGGATACGACCTCATCCTCTTCTTCCTTCGCGCCGACTACCAGCATATACGGAACCTTCGCCAGACGAGCCTCACGGATCTTGTATCCGATTTTCTCTGCTCTGTTGTCCACACTGGTGCGAATGCCGTTCTTACGGATCTCGGCATTCACCTTCTCTGCATACTCCCGATATTTCTCAGAAATCGGAAGCACACGTACCTGCTCCGGACACAGCCATGTCGGGAACTTGCCTGCGTAGGTCTCGATCAGCCATGCAAGCGTTCTCTCATAACAGCCGATAGAGGTTCTGTGAATGATGTACGGGCGCTTTTTCTCACCGTTCTCATCCACATAATACATGTCGAACTGCTCTGCCAGCAGGGCATCCCACTGGATCGTGATCATGGTATCTTCCTTACCATAGACATTTTTCGCATTGATGTCTACCTTCGGTCCGTAGAAGGCTGCCTCTCCGACGTCCTCTGTGAACTCTACGCCGAGCTCTGTCAGAATATTGCGGATATGCCCTTCTGTCTGCTCCCAGACTTCCGGATCGCCAATATATTTTTCCTTATTCTCCGGATCCCACTTGGACAGATGATACGTCACCTGATCCTCGACACCCAGAGTCTCCAAGCAGTATTTTGCAAGAGCCAGACAGCCCTTGAATTCCGCTACCATCTGATCCGGTCTCACGATCAGATGACCCTCAGAGATCGTAAACTGGCGGACACGGGTCAGACCGTGCATCTCACCGGAATCCTCGTTACGAAACAGCGTTGAGGTCTCGCCGTAGCGGATCGGAAGATCACGGTAGGAATGCGGAGTCGCCTTATATACATAATACTGGAACGGGCAGGTCATAGGACGCAGAGCGAATACCTCTTTATCCTTCTCCTCGTCTCCCAGCACAAACATACCGTCCTTATAATGATCCCAGTGACCCGAAATCTTATACAGATCGCTCTTGGCCATCAGCGGAGTCTTGGTGCGGACATAGCCCCACTCATTGTCCTCCAGATCCTCGATCCAACGCTGCAGCTCCTTTACGATAGTCACACCCTTCGGCATCAGCAGCGGAAGTCCCTGTCCGATCACATCCACAGTCGTAAACAGCTCCATCTCACGGCCGAGCTTATTGTGATCGCGCTTCTTCGCCTCCTCTACCTGCGTCAGATACGCGTTCAGCTCTTCCTTTTTCTGGAAAGCGGTTCCGTAAATACGAGCCAGCATCTTATTCTTCTCATTGCCTCTCCAGTATGCTCCCGAAGATGATGTCAGCTTAAACGCCTTAATCCCCTTCGTGCTCATCAGATGCGGTCCCGCGCACAGGTCAACGAACTCACCCTGACGATAGAAGGAAATCTCAGCATCCTCCGGCAGATCCCGGATCAGCTCCACCTTGTAAGGTTCCTGACGCTCCTCCATAAATTTGATAGCCTCTGTTCTTGGAAGAGTAAACTTCTCCAGCTTTGCGCCTTCCTTGATGATCTTCTTCATCTCTTTTTCCAGATTGTCAAGATCCTCTCTGGAAAACGGCGCATGATCAAAATCATAATAAAAACCTGTGGCAATGGACGGTCCGATGGCCAGCTTTGCCTCCGGGAACAGTCTCTTCACCGCCTCCGCCAATACATGGGAGGTCGTGTGACGCAACGCTGCAAGCCCCTTCTCGTCCCCCGCGGTCAGAATGCTCAACTCACAGTCCTGATCCACAACGGTTCTTAGGTCAACAACCTCGCCGTTCACCTCGCCCGCACACGCCGCGCGTGCCAATCCTTCACTGATATCCAAAGCAATCTCATATACGGACATGCTCTGTTCATATTCTTTCTTTGATCCATCCTTCAACGTAACGATCATGATGTTCCTCCTTATAAAATCGTAATCTCAGCTAAGAGGATCTAGCTTTTAAACATATCCAATATAACACGCTTTTTTGTTTTGTCAACACCGTAGTTATGATCCTATCCGATTCTCCACGAAGGCCGTATGGCTCTCATCTTCATCCGTTATTTTTCTATTATAGAAAACAGCGGTACCATCGCCTCCCTTTTGCAGCGCATATTGTACCGACGCACCTTCCACGGTACCATTTTTGACATTCCCGATCCCCGCCAGAGAGTATCTCATGGTCTTTTCCTCGGATGCGTTATAACTGCCCGAAGGTACGACAAAGTCTGCCGTCAGAGTCGCTTTCTCACCCTCGCCGATATTCTCTCTGCAGAATTCTACCGTTTGGTAGTAGCTGTGCTCCTGCCCCCGGATATCTTCCCCTGTCACCTTGAAGGTGAAGGTAGGATTGCCGTGAGCCCAGACAATGTCCGCGGTATCGATCTCCTTTGTCAGCCGGATATGATTTTCTCTGAGGCGTATTTTCACCTCATTTGTCTCCTGTAATGTCTGTGACGGGCTGCCGTTACTCCATCGGAACGACACGGATGCCCTGTTGGGTATTGTCGCCCAGACTGCACCGTCCTCTTCCTGTTTCTGCCATGGGAGCAGATCATAGTTTTTCCGAATACGGCAGGTGAGATCAAATCTAAGACTTCCCTTTGCCGTACCGGACGCATAATTTCTGGCAAAGCATATGTTTTGTTCCTCACTTGTTTCGCGCCACCCCTCTGACCGCACATAACTATTCTGCCCTTCCTTCTTTTCCCAGACGGAGCCTTCGATATATTCCAGACATTTCGCAAGATTGTCCGTCATCATGATTTCCGTCGGTTCAAAGACGGTCTCATTCTCCGGTATTTCCTGATAAATATGAAACACGATTGCGTCCCCCGACATCTCCAGCACCCGGACACCTTTGTTCTCTCCTTCCACCGATTTGGTCGGCGCCTCCGGATCTTTTCGCTCCGTTACTCCTGTCGTCCGCACCTGATTGGTCACCAACTCCTGTCCTCCCAAAAATGCGGGATTCTGATAAATCAGAGAGGCCTGATTCACCGCTGTATACACTGCCCGTTTTCCTTCAAACACAGGAGTTATTTTGTTCCGATCCATCCTCACCCGAAACTTCAGATTATAATTGTATCCGTAAAACGAGGCATTTGTGAGCGTTGTTCCCTTGGCAGATGCCGTCATGGTACCTCCATCCTGAGTAAAGTCAAACCAGTCCGTGACATCCGCTCCGTCCTCTTCCCGGATCACACGGATATCTCCCATATAGTCAACACCTGTCGGAAGTATGTCACGCAGGGTAAACGCGCTGTAATACGCATTGGTATCCTGCCATGGTACATACTGACTGATGCGATACCAGTAGGAATCCTCCATCGAAGCCAGTTGATGCTCACTCACCCATGTCGTGCCGTCTCCCGAAGCACTCTTACCCGGAGCCGGAGTCTCAATCACCGACAGACCGCTATCCGTCTGCACCAGATATTCCTCTGCATAGGTTTCCGATTGTACTCCCGCTGCTAGCTCTGAAAGTCTCCTTCCAAGCCCCTTCGGTCCGTAACGGTATCCGTCATCCTCTGCAATATGATCTCTGGCTCCGATAGATATATAATAGGTACTGCATCCGTTCAGTTCGTAGGTAACACACGCTCTCGCATCGTCCGCAGCACTGGTATTATAATGTCCGATTACTTCATTCATTCCGGACACACCGGCGACCTTCCTGCTGTCCTGTACATAGAGCAGTGATCCGGGATAATAATACCTCCCCGCCAACACACCGTCTGCAAGCTGAATACCAAAGCGCTGCGCTGCATCGATATCCCACCACTGAAAACGTGTATTCAATGCGGTTTTCGCCCCCGTCACAGAGTCAAAAAACTCACACCGAAGTACCATTGCCCCCAATGTCTGGTTAAAGGACCAGCCGATACGGTCCGGCCAGAACGTAATATACGGAAATGCATCCGCTTTTTTTCCGCCTTCCACGTAGGTCTGGGAGGTATATGACGCCACTGTCATTCGCAGATCATACCAGCGCTGTCCATAATAGAGCACCTTATGATATACCGCACCGAATTTTTCTTCCTGACCTTTGGCTGTCGGATAAAGAAAATGGTTGCCGTTGGCAGCTCTTGTTCCAAAAACCACCTTATCGGAACTGTTAAAAAATTCTACCGAAGAGATCCCGGGATAGAACTTCACAGGACGATAACCCGAAGAAAATTGAGCGCCTGCAGCCACCGCGGTCCATCCCGCCGCCGATCCGATGGGTGTCCCGGACGGTGTGAGCGTTCCCTGCAGGTACACCGGATCCGGATCTGCATTCTCCACCTGCTGCTCCTCACTCTCCAACTCCGTCTCCCCGCTCTCCGACGCAGCTTCATCCGATATTTCCGTCATTTCCAATTCCGTCTCCGACATATTGACAGCCGTCTCCGTCTCAGCTTCCGTCAAATCAGGCGCTGTAGAAGAAGCATCCATCTGTACCTTCTCTCTTTCTTCTACTGACGTATCTTTCTCATCATCCTTGTTTTTTTCTGTGTTCTCCTGCCCTACAGCCTCCGTAACCGGTTCTGTCTGCACTTCCTCCATATCATCTGTATGTTTGCCGATATACTCCGACTCCACCTCCGTTTCCGTCTCCGTTGTTTCCATGATATCCTGAACGTCCTGCGATACTGCGCGTACCGGAACACTCCCCCACACCAGACTCAGAGCCAGAGCTGCGGTAAGCCAGCGTTTTTTCCTATATGTCCCCTTCATTTACTGTTGCTCCTTTCTGTCCTCATCCTTCTGCTTCAGATACAGCTCATAGATCCTCTTCAGAGGTGTATCCGGCGTACATACATTACTCTGGATCGACATAACATCCACCGGGATTTCCAGACCTTCCTGTATATCCAGTTCTCCCTCCAGATAGTTCACAAGCTTCACCTGCGTAAACAACGGAACGCTTTTCTCCCCCGGCTTCAGGATGGACCTATATCCGTAAATGAGCTCTGCCGCATTCTTTTTCTCATCTTTTTCTATCAGCTCCCACTCCTCTGATGCAGCAAATTCAAATAACTGCATATTCTTACGTTCCTGCTTTCGTTTGGTATGTTCATCCACCGCCACAATTTCTTTTTTGGGAACGGTCACCTTCATAAATACCCATTCCTCAGACGATCCCGTATTTACAGCTGTAGGATCCTTGTCCACACAGCTTCCCGGAACCAGCTCCTTCGCCTTCAGCGGATTCCACTTTGTTTCTTCCAGCTTCACCCGCAGAGCCCCCGGCGTCACCTTATTCAGTACAGCCGCCGGCATCGACGTCAGAAATGCCTGCGTCACTCCTACCGAAGCCGCAAAAAGCATCGCTGCTATCCCCAGCACTGCCAATACACGTTTTTTTCTACTATCCACGTATCCATCGCTCCCTTCCTTTGATCGTCCGCAGGGTGCTCGACGTCACATATTCCAACGCTGTCAGCCACAAAAGCATGGCTGCCAGCAGAAGCTTTCCCCAGACGTTCTTCATCAATATTGCTGCGTATCCGAGAAACGGTATCCGAATGCATACCTTTCCCAAAATATTGGGCACTCTTGTCCAACCGGCATCCGTAAGTCTATTCGCATCCCCCTTGGTGCTTACCCTTTGCTCCGTATGGTCTATCTTTACAATGCGATGAGTCACCACCGTATCCATATCCTCCATGAGAAAGGTGATCACATCTCCTTCTTTTAATTTTGAAAACTCTGTCTTTTTTACATAAACCATTGCTCCCGTGGGAATCCCCGGCTCCATGCTCGCACTGGTCACGGCAAACAGCTGCCAGCCCGCCAGCCCCGGAGCCGTCAAAATCAGAAGGACGCCCATATACAGCAGCAGGAGCAGATCTATCAGCCATCTCAGCACTCTCATTCTTCCTCCTGCGCTTTTTTAGCTCTGCGTCCTATCCGCAATGCTACGATAAGCGCCAGTGCGCTTGTACAAAACAGTGCAAACCACATTTGGACTCTGGTGTTGTCTCCGGTCTTCGGAGATACCGCCGTACTCACACCGCTTCCTCCAGCGGATGCTTCTTCTCCTGTTGCCGTAAATATCCAGCGCACCTTTCCCGTCAGCTTCTGGTATTGATTATCCATTTTCGGAGAAAGGGACAGCTTGACCGTCAGATTTTTGGTGCTCATAGCAGAAAATTCTCCCAAACTAATATCCTGCTTCATACTATCTCCTTTTCCACTCAGATTTCCGGAAACCGAACCATTGTACAGAACCCTGCCACCGGATTTGATCTGAATCGTGGCATATTTATCCAGAAGCTGTTTTATCAGCCTCTTCTGCTCTTTGCTCATTTTTTTCTGATCTGCGGCCTCTGCTCTGAGCATCAGCTCTACCTTGTTATACGAAGAATTACGCACCTTGATCTTTTGCGTTCTGGAACATCCCGGAAGCAGGTTCTTGAAGGATGCGAAAAGATCCGTCTTCGACTCACTCACATCAAAGCCCTGCTCTCTTCCCAGATAGTTCACCTGCGTTTCACTGCTTAGCGGCGCAGGCGGAGCGCTGATTCCAAGATCCTGATATCGCACGCCCCACAGAGATACCGCGCCGCCTGCCGCCTGCACAGACTCCATACCCACAAGCACCTGCGCTTCTTTGCCCCGATAATTATTTCCCGCCTTCTTTGACAGTGTATAGGAGGTCATCAGCGGCTCCTTTGTGGTCTCCCCCGCCTTCAATACCTCTTTATAATAGTAGTAGCCATCGCCGCGCTCCAGCCACCAAGTATTATTAAACGTAATCTCTATCATCTCGGGATCCAGCGATGTGTCCTTTACAAAAGAGCCATCCGCACCACGCATGCCGAATCCTTTGTCTACGGAAACCCTCACCAAAGTATCCACCGTCCCCGTATTGGTCACATTTACGATCTTGCTGATCTTCTGCGAAGGTTCCACATACGCCGGAGTCTCGTATTCTTCCATAATGCGATTCTGATAAGTAGCCATCGTCAGCAGATTTCCTGTCTTTCCCGTGATATTCCATGCACTTCGTACTGTCTGAATTGCAGAAACACACAAAACTGCTGCGAAGATAGCTACACCGGTCTTGCGTACTTTTGACAGGCTTTTCATGAGACACCTCCTTTTTGTTCATCATCCAGTACGGTCAGAGCATCCCGCATAGTGGTAAATCCCTGTGTCTGGATCGCCTCTGCCCGGATTTCAAGCGTAAATTCTCCCATCAACTCCATCTTCTCCTTATTCCAACCGGACGGAATTACCAGATCCGTGAACAGTGTTGCCTGATCTCCCGATCGAAAAATACCGTCCCGCTCCCGACCGAGATAATTAAACACAAGCTCTCCGGCGCCGGAACGCATTTCATCCTTCACAAACAACGGATTGACCATGGGCAGCTTTGTAACCTCTTCCAGAGAATAGCCCGGAAGCCGCCCTTCCCGAATCAGACTGCCCTCGCCCTTTTGATGGATTGTCCCTGTAAAAGTCTCATCATACCGTATGGTCGTCAGGATCAGCTTCAGTCTGTCCTCCTGCGTGATCTGTTTTCCCGAAGCATCCAGCACTCTCATACGCATGCGGACATAGCAGGGGCCTCCTTTACCCTGTTCCGTGCGATTTTCAATCGTCGGATTTTTATAGACGCTGTACCCCGGACACAGATCCCGACCGTCTCCCAGCTCCGGCTCCCATTCCGGTTCTTCCAGCGCTACGTCCAGATCTCCCACGGTAAATACATTCGGCACCTCCTCCCGTGCCGAAAAATATCCAATAGTTCCCGTGATACCGCCGCCTGTAAGCACTGCCAAAAGAGTCAGTCCTGCCGCCGCTTTTCTCCACGCTCCCGTCATATCCTGTCCTCCTTTTCTGTGTTAGCTGCCGCTGTATCCATGGTCTTCCATGCATCCGAAGCCTCCAGCTCCCCACACTGAACCGCCTCCGCATACACCAGCAGCTCAAAAGGAACCAGCTCCTCTTTTTCCGTATCTTCACGAAGCCTGACGGTCTCAAATAATGCACCTGTCGTCTCTCCCGGAGCAAGCTTTTCCTTCCAATAATAATATCCGTCCTCCGCAGGCTCCCAGCCTTCCTGAATTTCAAGAGCTTCACAGAAGCTCTCCGCCCTGCTGTCCGAAAACCTGACCATTGCCCGCACATAGCAATCGACATTGGAACTACTGACGATCCATGGCTTCTTTGTGATCACCTGTCCCGGTCGGAGCTCTTTTGGCGGATCAAACTCCTCCGTAATCGTGATCCCTGTCTCCGAGACAGAAAACTCGTTATTGACCTCATCCTCCGCTGTCAAATAAGCATAAGAGGTCCCGACACCCGCTCCCAACACGAGAACCGCTGCCATCACTGTCCATATGTATCTTCTCATCTATTCTTTCCTTTCTACTTTTTGCAGCTACTCAAGAACTCTAAACTGCTACCCTCATTTACATACCTCCCCTCCTACCGCAGAGCGGTCTGTATAGCTGTCGAAAATCCGATACCCTTATCTACAGCCTCTGCGATATCGATATGATATTGTCGTCCTATTCTGGAACAATGGCGGAACCGCCAGATATGGGAGCTCTGAAATGTCTCCCGATTACGTTTCTATATTATCACATTTCTTTTGTTATTGCAACATATTTTATAATAATGTTGCATATATTATAAAAATGTCTTGTCGGAGTTGTTTATGAGAATAAAATTATCCAAAGCTCTGTTCCTGAGGTTTCTGTTTCTTCCGGCTTCCTGCTTCCTGCTTTGCAGTGTACATAATTACACGGACTATTTTGCACGTCTTCATGCCTCCGGAGATTTTGCGCATTTTACACAAGAGATGTTTTGTCATGCAGCCGCTTCGAGTACTCTCACTCTGCATTATACGCTGGAGCATCCCGAGAAATACGGAATCTCAAACACTCCCGTCACCTTCGGTCGTACAGACGAAACCTCTCTGATATTGGACAGTAATGCTTCCGCACAGGAATATTTAAAGGAGCTGTCCCACATTCCCGTCCGGTGTCTCTCTGAGGCAGAGCAGCAAACCTACGACACTCTCACACTCTATTTGGAAAATGAAAAAGACGCCTCCAATTATAACTTTTATCAGGAGCCTCTCGGCGCCACTCTGGGCGTGCAGGCACAGCTTCCTATCCTACTGGCAGAATATCGTTTTTGCACCGAGCAGGATGTAGAAAATTATCTGAATCTCCTTGCCCGGACGGACGCATATTTTACAGCGATCCTGAACTACGAAGCTGCAAAATCCGCCAGAGGGCTCTTTATGAGCGATTCCACCGCCGCCTCTATCATCCGGCAATGTCAGGCCTTTGCGCATATTTCCCTGAAGCAGCATTTTCTGGTCACCACCTTTGAGGAGCGCCTGAAAGAGCTTTCTTCGCTGAACGAATCCCAGCGTCAGGTCTACTGCAGCCGAAATCGCTCCATGCTCCGGCATCATGTGATTCCGGCCTACGAGCTGTTGGCCGAAGGACTGCAGAAGCTCAAGGGCACCGGTCAAAATGATCAGGGCCTCTGCTACTTTCCTCAGGGAAGAGCCTA
Source organism: Eubacteriales bacterium (assembly GCA_030526715.1). Lineage (GTDB taxonomy): Bacteria > Bacillota > Clostridia > Lachnospirales > Lachnospiraceae > Marvinbryantia. Next base: position 2,695 of record JAUNCG010000049.1, on the reverse strand, counting down.
CTATGAATACCTCGTGCGCGCGCAGACCGGCTCTTGGCTGCCTCTGGCCGGCATTGAAAAACGAATCCGCACACAGCTACTAGGCGATATCCAGCGCAGCCGGGACATTCTGCTCGCCCATCCACAGCTGCTCCAAAACGCCTCCTACGACGGTCTTCCATCCGCACCGGATGAAATTCTGAGAAATCTGCAGGCTGAAATGCAGTCCGATTTTCCCGCCGTCTCCCATGTGGATTATGAAATCAAATATGTGGACAAAGCCTTGGAAGCATATCTGAGTCCGGCATTTTATCTGACTCCCCCCATAGATGACCAAAATACCAATGTCATTTACATCAATAACGGAACCGCTTACTCTCCCCTTGCTCTCTACACCACACTGGCTCACGAAGGCTATCCCGGCCACCTTTATCAGAATACTTCTTCCCAGTTCAGCCGCTTTCCCATACGAAATCTGTTAAATTTCGGCGGCTTTACCGAGGGCTGGGCTACCTATACCGAGATGGAGAGCTATCGCTATGCAGCCCGGACGATGTCAGATGAAAATGCGAAATTAATCACGGATCTGCAAAAATATCAGCGGTCCGTCTCTCTGGCTATCTCTTCTCTGGTGGATATCGGCGTACATTACCACGGCTATTCCCGAGAGGAAGTCGCGCAGCTGCTGGAGCATCTGGGATTTACAGATCGCGCCGCTGCCACCGCACTCTACGATGCGGTCATAGAAGCGCCCGCCAATTATCTGAAATATTACCTCGGCTGTCTGACCTTCCGGGATCTTTGCACCTACTGTGAAAGATCCTATCCCACCAAATTTGATCTGCGGGATTTCCACAGAAAAATACTGGAGATCGGCCCCTGTCCTTTTCCGGTACTCGAGAAATATATCAAAGCATATTATGAAGAGCTTACATAAATCACTGTAGTTCCATAATGTGGCCGCATCAGCAAACATTCTATAGTCGTGAACGCGAAAAGTATTCTGGTTTTCCGTTTTTTTCTATGATACAATGAAGATATCTATAAATAATTGCAAAGGAGGCGACCTATGAGAACACAAACAGTTTTTAAATCGATGTCTATTTTTATGATCGGCGCTGCACTGGCTATATCCGGCAGCGCACAGGCGGCATCTCCTCAGGAAGAGCTGGAGGAAATTCTGGAACACTGGTCCGAAAAAGAGCGCGCTACATTGCTTGACGAGGCGCTCGGAACCAAAGCCCTGCATGAGCGTGCCGAACAGCTTGGCTCAGACCTCACGCTAAAGCTGCAGAATCTGGATGGCGTCGTAAATGAGTATTTCCCGGAAGAATTTGCAAAGGAAGGTGCTCTCTCTTTTCACATGCAGGCGAACGACAGCTTCTGGAGGCTTGGGCTCGGAGTTTCTCTCGCACAGGAGGATGTCGCAACTATCAGTCTTCAGGGAGAAGCCGAGCAGCTCACCCTCGAGATCCCGCAGCTATTCGACGGAGCGCTGGCGATTCGCTCCGGCAGCCTGTTGGAGCAATATCAAGGCTCCGCACTGGAAAAGATGATCGGAAAGATGCCTGCCGATCTGGATATGGATCTGCAATTTATACCGGACGCTCATGATGATACGGACGCAGAGGAAGAAGCGGATGACCGCACTGCGCTCGGTCGATTAGAAGAAGCGATCGAAGACAGTATCGAGCATGCAAAAGAGGCGACATCCGTGGAGAAGGACACCATCAAAGATACTGACATCTATTCCGCGGTATATGATACCTCCAGTCTGCTGGATATTGCCAGAACCGCCGTGGACGGATATCTGCGTCTGATCGATGAATCCGGCATGGCGCAGGTTACGAATCTTGAAGAGACCCTGCAGGAATTTCAGGATGCCATGGATACTCTGGAACAGTCTCTGGATTCCACCATTGATGTAGAGTATTATGTACAGGATGCGAATATCATTTCCATCAACGCTACCGCTGCCTTTATAGACTCCTCCGTTTCCGACGGTGATTCCAATACTGTCGGTCTCTCGGCTTCTCTGGATTTTCATAATCCAAAAGCGCCCGAGGAAGGCTTTGCCGTCACATTGGTGGCTGTAAATACCTCCGATGACAGTCAGTTCCTTGTACTTCTGGATACGGAGACAAAGCGCACACAGACCACCTCCGAGACTACTGTCCATCTGACCGCTGCAACCGAGGATGAGACCGCATACGACAATGATATTTTCAAATCCACCTTCGATTCCTCAACCGGTAGATACACTGTTCGTATGGATATGGAAAGTGACGGAGAACCCGTATCACTTCTGCTCGACAGTACCTTTGAGGATATTGTTCCCGGAGAAAAATTCCGATGGATCATAGATGAGATGACGGTCTCCACTGCGGGGCAGCTCACAGGATTTAAGGGAACCTTAGAATATATCTCTGATGCAGGAGATCCCGCTCCGGAGAAAAACACCCGTTATATTATGGAGCTCGACGAGGACAGCCTCACCTCTCTCATCACAGAAATAACGCTAAACTCCATGAACTGGGTCGGTAAATACATACCGGAAAATAACGAACCCGAAACTGATATTTCAACGCAGGACGTAGATACCGCCGCATAACATGCGCATATACAAAGCGAGCAGAAGATGCTCTCTTATCTCAGAGAGAGCTCTCCTGCTCGCTTTTTGTTTCAAAAAAGAAGCTGCCGCTATGTATCTCTTATC
>JAUNCG010000010.1:259-53961 GCA_030526715.1 Eubacteriales bacterium | reverse complement strand
AGGTATTCTGGATGAGTTATGGATATAAATCGTAGTGAAATGGTGCATGTATGCCGATTGTATTATGAAAAAAATATGACGCAGCAACAAATTGCTTCTGAAATGAATATTTCGCGCATGAAAGTATCTCGTCTGTTGCAAAAAGCAAGAGATGAAGGAATTGTGCGCATTACAATTGACTATTCTGGAATTTACCCAGAGTTGGAAGAACGAATTGCAGATAAATATACATTAAAAAAAGTAATGGTGATAGAGTCATCTTCAGAAGCGGGTGCCAAAGAAGAGGTTGCGTCAGGAGCTGCGAATTATTTGGTAAACCGTTTGCGGGAGGGCATGACAATTGCGGTTGGTTGGGGAACAACGTTAAAATTAGTTCCGGATAAAATTGCAATGTCACGAGAAATAAATGTGCTGTTTGTACCAATGATTGGTGGACATGGACAGAGTGAACTAGATAGCCATGCCTCGTCTATTGCGGCGGATTTTGCAAAAAAAATGGGTGGGCATGCATACTCACTGATTGCACCGGCTTTTGTAGCGAATGCAGAAGAAAGAAGAATTTTTTTGCAGAACGAACAGGTGCAACAGGTTTTGGGGGAGGCGCAACATGCAGATTGTGCAGTGTTTAGCCTTGGTAATCCATTGGCAGAAGGGAATAGTATTGGAAAATCAGGTTATATTTCTCAAAAAGATTGGGAAGAATTAAAAGGTGAAAATGCTATATGTGATGTGATTTCGACAGTTTTTTTGAATGGTGAAGGAGAAGAATGCTGTAAAGATATTACAGATCGCTGTATTGCACTTCATGGCGATGAATTAAAACGAATTCCGGAGAAAATCTGTATAGTACAGGGAAAAGAAAAAGCGAAAGCAGTAAGTGTGGCGTTGAAATCTGGATTTATTGATGTATTGGTTATTGATAAAGAAATAGCAGAAAATTTGGTTTAGTTTAAAAAAGTGCCGATTCATTTTGGAATTGGGACTTTTTTAATTGGAGAAATTGTCAGATAAATTATTGACATAACAGCTAATGTATGTTAAGTTTAAGCTGTTCATAATAACAATAATTGTTCAAATGAACAAAAAAGGAGAAGGGCGGAGGGAATAAATGAAGAAAATAATTGCATGGGATCTTGGAACAGGGGGGAGTAAAGCGTCTCTATACACGGAAGATGGAACATGTATTGAGAAGATGTTTGTATCATATGATACATTTTATCCGCATCAAGGATGGCATGAACAAAAACCGGAAGATTGGTGGAATGCAATCGTAAAAAGCACAAAAGCATTAATTGAAAAATCAGGTGTGGACAAAGAGGATATTACTTGTTGCGGTATATCGGGACATAGCCTTGGCGTAGTATGTATTGCGGAAGATGGAATGCTGTTAAACCCAAGTACTCCAATCTGGTCTGATGGAAGGGCGGTAAAGCAGGCAGATAAATTTTTTGAGAGTTATGATCAGAATACATGGTATATGAAGACAGGTAATGGTTTTACACCGGCATTTTATACAGCATTTAAGCTGATGTGGTATCGCGATATGCAGCCGGAGCTTTTTGAAAAAATATATAAAGTTATTGGTACGAAAGATTATGTGAATTTCAGGATGACTGGAAGATTATGTACAGACCCTTCTTATGCATCGGGAAGTGGCGTATGGAATCTAAACGATTGGGAGTATGATATAGAATTGATTGATGCTATGGGATTTTCTCAAGAAATTTTTCCAGAGGTAATTCCATCGACAGGGATTGTGGGACAGATTCTTCCGGAAGTTGCTGAGGAAATGGGATTATCGAAAAATGTACAGGTGGTGTGTGGCGGCGTGGATAATTCATGTATGGCTTTAGGGGCAATGGCGTATAAGGAAGGTAGAGTATATAACTCATTAGGTTCTTCTTCATGGATTGCAGTATCGACGATGGAGCCAGTGCTTGATATTAAAGCGAAGCCATATGTGTTTACACATGTAGTGCCCGGATACTTTGCATCGGCGCTTTGTGTAACAGCAGGTGGAACGGCATTTCGCTGGCTGAGAGATCAGATGGGGCGTGAATTTATCCGAGAAGGACAAGAAAAAGGCGTTGATGAGTATGATTTGATGACTGCTGAAGCAGAAAAATCTCCTATTGGAGCGAATGGATTGCTCTTTAATCCAAGTCTGGGCGGCGGTATGCCAATGAACAAGAGTTATAATCTGCGAGGAGCATTTTTGGGAATGGATTTGATGCATACTCGTGAAGATATTATACGATCATGTATGGAAGGTGTTACTATGGGGTTAAGAAGCTGTCTGGATGAATTGAAAAAAATCACACCGATTGGTGATGAGGTACTTTTAGTAGGTGGAGGAAGTAAGAGTAAGTTCTGGAGACAGATTTATGCAGATATTTACAAGATAACGGTGCTGAAATCTGATGTTGATCAGCAGGCAGCGGCATTGGGAGCAGCAGCTTGCGCAGCTGTGGGGACTGGACTTTGGGATAGCTTTGATAAAATTGACGAACTTCATACAATAGAAGAACGGGTTCGTCCGATTCCGGAACATGTAGAGAAATATGACGAGATTATGGAGATGTATTTGAAGGCAACCGATATGCTTTGCGATTGGGGCGATTATGTAAATGAAAAGCGGAATAATATGGGAGGACAACGATGAAGCCAACAAGAAAGATTGAATATAAATTTTCAGGAAAAGTTACAGTGCAGGATATTGCAAATTTGATGGATCACTCAAATCTGCAGCCGCAGTTAACCATTCAGGATACAATTGACTGCTGTACCATGGCAAAGAAATATAAATGTATTTCCTGCTGTGTCAGACCTTCTGATATTGAAATTGCAAAGAAGGAACTGGATGGTACGGATATCATTATCACGACGGTTATTGGATTTCCGCACGGAACATGTACCACAGAGACTAAGGTCTTTGAGACAAAAGATGCTATAAAAAAAGGCGCTGACGAAGTGGATATGGTATTGAATATTGGAAGGTTGCGCAGTGGCGATTATGAGTATGTAGAAAAAGATATCCGTTCAGTCGTTGAAGCTGCACATGTGGAGGGCGTTAAAGTAAAAGTAATTCTGGAAAATGCGTATCTTACAGACGAAGAAAAGATTAAGGCGTGTGAAATCTGTGAAAAAGCAGGAGCGGATTTCACAAAGACCTCAACCGGATATGCTCCGGGAGGTTCTACCATCCATGACCTGAAACTGATGCGAGCACATACAAAACCGGAAATGCAGGTGAAAGCTGCTGGAGGTGTACGTACGCTGGATGCAACTTTAGCGGTTATGTCAACAGGTGCAATTCGTGTGGGAACACGTTCAACAGAGTCTATCTTGAAGGAAGCTATAGAAAGAGAAAAAGAGGGTGGGATTTATATCCCGAAAGAAGTATAAATTGAGCATTTATATTGTAAATATTTCTGCGAACAGAAATGATGCTGCCTGTGTGAAAGTACACAGGCAGCATAAAAAATTTCTAAGAATATAGTAATTCATCTATAAAAATTGTGACAGGCATCTCAATAAAGTCGGAGACTGGGGGTTGTCCTTTAATTATGTATTCAAAGAATATTTTGACAATCTGATAACCTTGATCGGCGGAAGCCTGACTGAGTGCGAAATCAACTACTCCGCGATGAAGCATTTCCTGACTGTCTGATGTAATATCATGACAGATTACCTTAATAATACCATTTTTAGATAATTCAAATAATGCTTGCCCAACGCCGCTAATACCTCCCCCAGATATGTAAATGGCCTTTAAATCCGGATATTTCTTGCAATAGTCGAGAGTTATTTGATAGGCGAGATCATCTTTGTCCTGATTTTCACGAATTTCTGTGATTATGTGATTGGAATTATCACGTAGAAGCCGATCCTGAAATCCCTGTATTCGGCTAGGATGACAAGATAATGTATTAGAGCTTGTGACGATTCCTATTTGAGCATTGGGAGGTAGTTGTTTGCAAAGTAAACTGGCAGCAATGTATCCTCCTTTATAATGATTCTGTCCGACATGGCACAATGGATGTATGCCAAAAATCTGTGAATTAAAGCTGATAACAGGAAAGTTTTGATCTGAAATTTGATTTATTCTGGAGCGGACATCTGGATGGTCAATTGGAAAAATGGCCAGTCCTGAGTATCCGTCGCTTTCAAATGTATTTAATATATCTAGTTCTTCTGCTGGATCAAGAGTATGAAGAATTTTCACATCAACTTCAATTCCAAAAGGGTGAAATTCCTGTCGCCCCTGTTCAATTCCTTTTTTAATTTCACGAATATATGGGTTATGATCGGGCGTGAGAATAATGAGCAGTCTATAGGGATGATTGCTCTGCACAAGAGCCTTTCCGATAATGTTTGGTGTGTAATTGAGCTCTTCGATAATTGCCTGAACCCGTTCCATAGTTTCTTTTTTTACACCTGGACGGTGATTGAGGACTTTATCAACTGTACCACGGGAAACATTGGCACGTTTCGCAATCTCTTTAATTGTAACTCGCATAATGGTACTCCGTTCTGAGTGATTTATAATAATCTTTCTATCTATATTACTATAAAAAAAGATGACAAACAAGAATGTAAAAAACAATAAAATTTCTGAAAATAAAATAGAAAAAAATGGTTGTCGGAAAATAAAGCGAAAATTTATGTATAATCCATAAAAAAAGTGCTTAATATCGCTGAATCATGAATATAAAAGGTAAAAGTGTACAAAAAATAAGTGCATATTGGCGAAATTACAAAAAAATGTACAATAAATTTGTAGGTTTTGCATATTGAAACATGATAAAAGATTATGATATCTTGTTTTTGAGCACGAGCACAAAAGAATAAATTATAATGAATGAAGGGGAATGGATTATGAAGTACGGAATGCTGAATCATTTTTGGGGAAATGTATGGAAGTGTGATTATATTGAGACGGCAAAGAAAATTCGTAATGCTGGATTTGATGTAATGGAGATAGGTGCCAATCATTTATATGATATGACCGATGCGGAGATAAATGCACTCAAAGATGTTTCTAAAGGACTTGGTTTAGAGTTAAGCACGAACATCGGGCCATCCAAGGATTATGATTTAGCCTCTCCGGATGCTGGTGTAAGAGCCGCTGGCGTTGCATACATCCAGAGACTGATCGAGAAGATGAGTCGTGTTGGTTCAAGGGCATTGGGCGGTGCAATGTATTCTTACTGGCCATGTAGTTTCGATTATATTAATAAAGAGCAGGCATGGGAAGATAGCATTGCCGGCATGAAAGAAGTGGCGAAAGCTGCAGAAGAGTATGACGTTGTATGCTCACTGGAAGTATTGAATCGTTTTGAGACGTATATTATGACAGACTGTAAAGAGGGATTGGAGTATCTTGATAGAGTTGGAAGCGATCATATAAAGCTTTTGTTGGATACTTTCCATATGAACATCGAGGAAGATAGCCTTCCAGGGGCGATCCGTTTGGCAGGAGATAAGCTTGGTCATCTGCATCTTGGAGAAGGAAATAGAAAGTTGCCGGGGCTTGGATCGCTGCCATGGATGGAGATCGGACAGGCGCTTAGAGATATCAATTATCAGGAATATGCGGTAATTGAGCCGTTTATGAGATGGGGAGGCGAAATAGGGCCGGTTATTCATATTTGGAGAGATCTGAGTGAAGGTGCAACGACAGAAGAAGAAATGACGGAACAGGCAAAAATATCACTTGCATTCCTGAAAAAGAACTTTGAGGGTTAGGTGACTGCAGGTACCGAAGGCGTCGATGAAAGCTGGAAAGAAGGTAAGCATGGATTACAGAAATTTTGATATTAATTTTGGTGCAGATGGAAAAACAGTACTTGTTACAGGAGCTGCAGAAGGCATCGGACAGGCAACTGCAATTATGTTTGCAAGAAAAGGAGCTAATATTGTTTGCTTTGATCTTAAGGACGGAGCAAAGACAAAAGAAGAAGTAGAAAAGCTGGGGAAAAGGTTTGTCAGTGTTGTCGGCGATATTACAAAAGACCAAGATATCAAGAGAGCGGTGGAGACTGCCTGCAGCGAGTTTGGAAAGATTGATGTGCTGATTAACTGTGCAGGAATTGGGATTCTGGAAAAAGTGGAAGAGGTCAGCGATGATATTTGGCAGAAGACTTTTGATGTAAATTTGACAGGAAGCTTTAAGATGACTCGAGAAGTCGGAAAAATTATGTTGAAAAATGGTGGTGGAAAAATTGTGTGCATAGCTTCTCAGGCGGGTGTCGTTGCTCTTGATAAGCATGTAGCATATGGATGTACCAAAGCTGGGATTATCCAACTTGTAAAACAGTGTGCGTTGGAGTGGGCAAGATACAATATTAATATTAATGCGATTTCACCGACGGTTATCCTTACAGCACTTGGGGAGATGAACTGGAACAATGCAGCAGGTGAGGCATTTAAGCAGACGATTCCGGCGAGGCGTTTTGGATACCCGGAAGAGGTGGCTGCATGTGCGGTGTATCTTGCTAGTGATGCAGCTAGTTTGATAAATGGTGCCAATATTGTGATTGATGGCGGATTTACTATTGGATAATTGCAGGAGGATATAATTATGAACGGAAGAGTAGCGATTGTTACAGGCGGAACTCGCGGTATGGGAAGAGCTATCAGTGTAGATCTTGCCCAAAAGGGAGTGACTGTCTGTGCAGTGTATCGTTCAGATGAAAAGAGTGCAAAAGAAACAGAAGATGTATTGAAAGCGATTGAGCCTGAAAGTTTTGTACTACAAGGTGATGTATCCAGCCAGAAGGCAGCAAATACGATTGTAGAAAAGGTATATGAGAAACTTGGAAGAGTAGATATTCTGGTAAATAATGCGGGGATTTTTGATTTTTGTTACATTGAGGATATGACAGAAGAATATCTGGATCGCATCATGGCAGTGAATTTTAAGAGTCAGCTCTTTATGATCAAGGCGGTTCTTCCGCATATGAAGGAATGCAAGTATGGACGCATTGTAAATGCGGCTTCTATTTCTGGACATTTTGCAGACTGTGGTTTGGTGGGCTATGGAGCAAGCAAGGCTTCTGTAGAGATGCTGACGAAGATTGGCGCTGGCGAACTGGGACCGTATGGTATTACAGTGAATGCGTATGCACCGGGTATTATTGATACAGATATGACGCATGAAATGATCTGCGAGCGCGGTGATGAACAGGTGCGTGATATGTGTCTTCAAAAATTTGGTACTCCGGAAGATGCGGCGTCGCTGGTAGGATTTTTGGCTTCAGAAGATGCGGGTTATATCACTGGTGAAATCGTTGGTGTGGATGGCGGAATGTTTAAAGTGCAGAATGCGTACCTTGCACATGTGAGGGCGAGTGAAGAAACAAACAAAACATTATAACGAATGACTCTGCAAAACAGCAAGATACATAAAGCTATAAAAAGTTCAATATAAGAATTGTTAAAATACAACTGGAAAGGGGCACTAAAATGCAGGGGAAAGAAAAAGAACAGACAGGCAGCAAGATAAAGGGGATTTTTGCGCATCAGGAAATGGTTGTTGTGCTGGTAATTATCGTAATTGCAATTTATCTTACGATAGTGAGACCGAACTCGTTTCCGACTACACTGAATATTTTTAATGTATTGAGACAGGCTTCCCACTATGCAGTGCTTGCAATTGGAATGGGATTCGTTATTATTACCGGCGGTGTAGACCTATCGGTAGGCGCGGTGATTGCATGTACGATCTGCATCGCTACGTATGCGAATCAGGCGGTGGGAGGTTCCTTGAATCCGTTGATTGTTTTGCTGATTATCCTTGTTATTGGAATGGCGTTTGGATTACTGAACGGTATCCTAGTTGCGAAGATAGGACTTCCCCCTTTCATAGCAACCATGGGTGTTCTGAAGATTGGCAATGGTATTGCACTGCTGGTATCCGGAGGGTCACCGATCAAATATGGTGAAAGCTGGATCAGCGTCTTCGGTGGAAAGTATATTGGTTCGGTTCCAATCTCGGTTGTATTTATGATTGTAGCAGTCATACTCGCTTGGTTGTTTGCAAAATATACAGTTCTTGGCAGAAATATTTATGCAGTAGGATGTAATGAAAAGGCAGCAAAGCTTTCGGGTATTGATTCGGAAAAAGTAATGATTTTTGTATATGTTCTAAGTGGTGTCATGTGTGCTTGCGTTGGTTTGTTGATGCTGGGACAGCTAAAACAGGCTGGACCTTCTTATGGTGACGGATATGAGCTGGATGCGATTGCAGCCTGCGTTATCGGTGGTATTTCCATGGCAGGTGGTGAAGGAAACATTTTCGGTGTTGTACTTGGTGCAGTGCTGATGTCGCTGTTGAAGAATCTGTTCGTACAGATTGCTGTACCTGGCTACTGGCAGACGGTAGTGCTTGGTATCGTTATTATCTTCTCTGTAGCGATCGATTGTTTCAGAAAGAAACATGAGGCAAGATGATTTTTAATGATTTTAACTTCTGGGGTGAAGTTGAAATAGAAAAACTAAATAATGTAAGAGAAAAGGAGAAAAGGGTATGAAAAAGAAAATGGTAGCGGTTTTAATGGCAGCATTGGTGGCAGTTTCGGGAACAAGTGCGATGGCAGCAGATTTTACACCGGCAGCAGATTTGGAAGTTCCGGCAGGCAAAACCTTGAGAACACTTCCGGTTGATCAGGAGGCAGAAGATCCGATTAAGATCGCTTCTATCTGTGTACAAAATAACCCATGGGGCGCAGCAGTTATGGTTGGTCAGAACTATGCAAAGGATGTTTTGGCGGACAGAAACTGTACTGTTGACGTTATTTCTGTTGAAAACTTTGAGGCAATGAGCTGGACCTCCACAATTGAGAACTGTGTAGCTTCAGGCTATAATGCGATTTGTATCTTTGGTGTATCAGATGAGTTGGATCCGGTTGTTCAGAGTGCAACCGATGCGGGCATTCTTGTTTACTGCTTCAACGGTGACCTTCCGGATACAGAGCGTACGGCATGGTTCGGTATGGATGACTATGCGGCAGGTCAGGTAGCAGGCGAAGCTATTAAAGAAGCTCTTGCAGATGGTGGAAAATATGCAATTATCACCGGCGACTTTTCTGTAACAGGCCATGAGAAGCGGCGTACAGGTGCAAGATCTGTCCTTGACGACGTTGAGGGTATCGAACTGATTGGTGAATATGAGAACAATGATGATGCTCAAGAAGCATACACTCATACAACCAATATCCTTACAGCAAATCCGGATCTGAAGGCTCTGTATGTAACAGCAGGTGGTCCGTCTGGAGCAGCACAGGCGCTGGAAGATGCAGGAAAAGCTGGCGAAGTTACATTGGTTTGCCATGATGTACTGGATGCAGTAGCTGATTACATTGCAAACGGAACCATTTCCATGGCAATCGATCAGGATCCGTTCAATCAGGGCTATGAGCCGGTTGTGTGTGCATTCAATAAACTGGTTGCAGATCAGGACTGTGATGAGATCAACGCATATGATGCAGTTATCGCTACGCCGGATACCGTTAAAGATTTGTTCCCAGAACTGTTTGAATAATCTAAAAATCGGTAGATACAGAGTAAATCAGATTGAAAAGGGTAAGGGGGAGGAGTTCTTCCCCCTTTACTTATAAAACCGGAGGGTACATATGAATCAGGAAATCATTTGCAAGATAGAAAATGTTACAAAACGGTTCCCGGGAACAACGGCATTAGACGATGTATCTTTTAATATTGCAAAAGGAGAGATACATGCGATTGTTGGGGAAAATGGTGCGGGAAAGTCTACACTGATGAATATTTTATCGGGTGTATACGGACATGATGAAGGGGTAGTAACATTTGAAGGACGGGTTTGTGATTTCGGCAGCACAAATGATGCGAGGCGGGCAGGAATCGCGATGATTCATCAGGAACTTTCCCTTGCAAACGGCATGACCGCTGCGGAAAATGTATTTATGAACCGTATGCCGAAGAATAGATTTGGTGTGATTGATTATAAGAAGATGAATGGAGAATGTCAAAAATATCTGGAAAAACTGGGTGTTCATTATATTTCTCCGAAAAAGAAAGTAAAAGAAATGAGTATTTCAGAGCAGCAGCTTCTGGAGATTTCCAAGGCGGTATCTCTGAACGCAAAAATGATTATTATGGATGAGCCGACGTCTTCATTGACAAGCACAGAGGTTGAATTTTTGTTGAAAGTAGTTATGCAGATGAAGGTGGAAGGAGTATCTATTCTATATATTTCTCATAAACTGGAGGAGATTATGAGAATTGCAGATACCATTACGGTACTGCGAGATGGCAAGCATATTATTACCAGCCCGGCATCGGAGATGAATGAACAGAAAATGGTAAGCTATATGGTCGGACGTGAGTTTGAAGGCGTAAATAAACGTGATTTTATTACTAATTATCAAGATAAAATACCAGTACTTTCGGTGAAGAATCTGTATGATATGGCCGGAAAGGTGAAAAATGTTTCATTTGATCTGTATGCGGGGGAGGTGCTTGGTCTGACGGGGTTGGTTGGAGCCGGGCGTTCGGAAGTGTTGCAGTGCATTTTTGGTGCAAATAAGATCAAATCCGGTCAAATTTTTCTGGATGGAAAAGAAGTGCATATTACCAATTGTGATGATGCGATTAAACTTGGGATTGGTTTAATCCCTGAGGGACGTAAAATACAAGGGTTGTTTTTGAAGCTATCAGTACGTTCAAATGAGATGATCGTGTATGAGAATCAACATTCCAGACACGGTATTCGAAATACTTCCGAGAGTAGGGCGCTTTCAGAAGAATATCGTGACAAGCTGCGTATTAAGACTCCGACGCTGGAGACTCAGATTGTAAATCTTTCTGGAGGAAATCAACAAAAAGCAATTGTTGCTCGCTGGCTAATGAATAATCCACGAATATTGTTTATGGATGAGCCGACACATGGAATTGATATCGGTGCCAAAAATGAGATTTATAAAATTGTAGATGATCTTGCAAAACAGGGTGTTGCAGTTATCCTGTTGTCTTCGGAGATGCCGGAAGTTCTGTCTCTGGCAGATCGTATTATGATTATGCATCATGGTTACAAGCGAGGAGAACTGATGAATGCTGAAGCTGATCAGTATAAGATCCTTTCCTACACACTTGAAGACGCTGTGACAGAAGATGAGATTAGAGAGCGTGAAGAAAAGGCTGCAGTATAAGGAAAAAGGACAAACACAGGCTGCTTAAGCAGCCTGTGTTGCAATAGTAAGAAGAAAAGTGTGCAGGGATATATGGGAGGAAGCGCAATGAAATTATATGGCAAAGAGATGACGAGACAGGAAGTAATGAAACATGTCGGTGATGTTTCTCAGATCGCGGATGCGAGAGAATGTATTCTGACTTCAGGAAAAGCTGATGGAGTGCGTGCGATTGATGTGAAGACTGGAAGCGGATTTCATTTTACAGTGCTTCCGACAAGAGGTATGGATATCTCGTGGGCAGATTACAAAGGGGAGGCGATTTCCTTTATCAGTAAAGCCGGAGTGACACATCCGGCATATTTTGAAAAGGATGGTCTATCTTTTTTGAGAAGTTTTTTCTGTGGATTGCTAACGACCTGCGGTCTAACATATTTTGGTGCTCCATGTACGGATGAAGGGGAAAAACTCGGACTTCATGGTAGGATCAGTAATATTCCGGCACAGAATGTATGCGTTCAGAAGTGCTGGGATGGCAATGATTATATTATGAGAATTTCCGGACGGGTTGTGGAGAGTAGTATGTTTGGTGAGAATTTAATGTTAACAAGAGTTATCGAGACAAAAATGGGAAGTTCAGAACTGAAAATCAAAGATACGATTGAAAATATGGGATTTAATGAACAGCCATTTATGTTGCTGTATCATTGTAATTTTGGATACCCTCTGGTAGATGAGAATACGGTATTGCAAGAACCGGAAGGAACGGTTGTTCATGCTAGAGATGAAGAAGGCGTAGTAGAAAAATGTTTTGAATTCCAGAAACCGACACATGATTATAACGAGCAGGTATTTTATCATAATATCCCGGGAGATATCGTGCGTGCTGTGCTTTACAATAAAGAAAGAAAACTTGGTGCATATGTTGAGTTTAGTAAAAAACAGTTTTCGCATTTTGGAGAGTGGAAAATGATGGGAGAAGGAGACTATGTTGTCGGACTTGAGCCATCGAATGCAATACCGGAAGGTCGCGATGTGGTGCGTAGACGAGGAGAACTTGAATATATTCAACCGGGTGAGAAAAAAGTATTTGAATTCAGTATAGGAATTGTAGACGACAGAGACTAATAGATGAAAGTTATGGAGGGTGTTATGGCAGAGATATTGATTATGGGGGAGCTCCTTGTTGAGATTATGCGTCCGGTGGAGGATGTAGATTTGTATGAAAGCGATTATTTCAGAGGTCCGTTTCCTAGTGGTGCACCTGGAATTTTTATCAGTACTGCGGCGCGTCTGGGGCATTCTACAGCCATCATTAGCGGTGTTGGTAAAGATGATTTTGGAGAAAACATTATGCGCCGCTTAAAAAAAGATGGCGTAGATGTCAGTAGGGTACTGGTAACGGATCGTGGGAATACGGGAGTGGCTTTTGTGACGTATTTTACAAACGGTGATCGTAAGTTCCTGTTTTATATGGATAATTCTCCGTGTGTTATGGCAAAAGCTCCGGAGAGCCTGCAGGGATTTGAGGACACAAAGTATATGCATGTCATGGGCTGTTCTCTGATGTCTTCCGTAGAGTTTGCAAACGAGATCGTTAAGACGATCGATATGATGCAGTCACAGGGAACCAAAATCAGCTTTGATCCGAATGTGCGTCTTGAGATGATGCGCGACCCGGTTGTTCTCAAAATATTGCAGGATGTTTTCAATAAATCCAATATACTGATGCCCGGGGTGGCAGAGTTGAAGATGCTGTCTGGCGAGAATGATCTTGAGAAGGCAATCGAAAAAGTGTTTGAGAACGAAAATCTGGAGCTGTTGGTGCTGAAAAACGGATCGAAAGGTTCGCAGATTTATACCAGAAATGGCTTGGAAGTGGAAATGGGTGTCTATCCGGTAGAACAGTTGGATGCAACCGGAGCCGGGGATAGTTATGATGGAGCATTTATTTGTGGGCTTGCGGAAGGTAAGAGTTTAAAGGAGGCTGCACAGATGGGAGCTGCAGCAGGAGCGTTGAATGCGGCGGCCTTTGGTCCGATGGAGGGAAATATATCCAGAGAAAACGTGCGGGAAATGATAATGAAGTATGAAAAATAGCGTAGATAAAGGGGAAAGTACAACATGAATGTATATGAAGTGGCGAGAATGATAGATATCAGTGCGGTAAGAACACATCATAATATTGATGATATTAAGGAAGTTGTGGAAATAGCTAAGAAATATAAGTTTATTAATGTACACGCACTTCCTTGCTGGGTAAAAGATCTGGCAGAACTTCTCAAAGATGAGCCGGATATATATGTGGGGGCTCCGGCGGGATTTCCGGGGGGTGCGCATCGCACGGAGGTAAAGCGTCTGGAGGCCAAATATCTGGTAGAAGATGGTGCGCAGGAAATTGATATTGTCATGAATATTGGTAAGCTGAAAAATAAAGAGTATGACTATGTATTGGATGAGTTGAAGGAAATTATTAACTCCATGCCGAAAGAAATTTTGAAAAAAGTAATCATTGAGATCAACTGTTTGACGGATGAGGAAGTGAAAAAAGCATGTGAGTTGGTCATTGAATCGGGAGCTGATTTTGTGAAGACGGGTACGGGTTGGGTACCGGCAAAGCTTGACCTGGAACGTATTCGTATGATTCGAAAGCTTACAAAAGGAAAAATTAAAGTAAAAGTAGCCGGAGGGATTCGTACCAGAGAAGAATTTGATGCTATGGTTGAGATGGGAATCGAACGTTTTGGTATTAACACAAAATCTGCTCTGGAAATTGTTCGGAGTTTTGAAGAATAGGGGGCATATGGTTTGAAGAGAAACATTGATCTGAGCAGACTGGGTGATCTGGTGGATGTAAGTGCTGTGAAAGCAGATGCTACACAGGGCGAGATAGATGAAATGATTCGGATTGTTCGACAATATCACTGTGTATGTGCAGCTCCGATGGCGTGGGCAGCCGAGTATACAGCTCAGATTTTGAAGAATGAATCGGCAGTAGTGACTGGTGTCGTGGGCTTTCCTTCGGGTGCGGAATTGTCCATAGACAAAGCAATGCAGGCGCAGCATTTAATAGAACGTGGCTGTGAAGAAATCGATATGGTCATGAATATCGGAGCATTTAAATCAAGAAAGTATGAAACAGTTGCGGAAGATATCATGACGGTTGTTGCGGCAGCTGGGAACATTCCGGTAAAGGTAATCTTGGAAGTTTCCTATTTGACGGATGATGAGATAAGGTACGGAAGTGAACTGCTGGTAAAAAGTGGGGCGGCATATGTGAAGACAGGAACAGGCTGGGGACCAAAACCTACCACAATAGATACGATTGGTCTGATCAAAGAAACGATTGGAGATGCCGCAAAGATTAAGGCTGCCGGAGGTGTGAGAGATCTTGCGACACTGAAAGCAATGTATGAAGTTGGTTGTGATCGGTTTGGACTGGGTGTGCGAACAGCAGAGAAAATATTATCTGAAGCAAAGTTCTGAGGGGGCGTGAAAAATGAAGACTTTTATTTCTTATGATCTTGGAACAGGTGGTGTAAAGGCGAGCTTGTTTGACGAAAAACTGAACACTCTGGCAAAATCTTTTATAGAATACGGCACATTTTACCCACAGCAGAATTATCATGAGCAGGCCCCGGCGGAATGGTGGAATGGAGTAGTAAAAAGCACGAAGGTACTTTTGGAAAAAACTCAGATGGATTCGAAAGAGATCAGGTGTCTTGCTCTGAGCGGCCACAGTCTGGTAACGGTGCCGCTGGATGCACAGGGCAGGGAACTTCTGGAAAGAGTACCGATATGGTCTGATACGAGAGCTGAAAAGCAGGCAAAAGATTTTTTTGAAAAATATAATGAAGAAACATGGTATATGAAGACTGGAAATGGATTTCCAAAGGCCTGTTATTCCTTGTTTAAACTGATGTGGCTAAAGGAAAATCTTCCGGATATTTATGAAAAGACGGAAAAAGTGCTGGGTTCCAAGGACTATATTAACTATCGTTTGACGGGAAATATGTATATGGATTATTCCTATGCATCTGGAACGGGAGCATATTGTCTGATAGAAAAGAAAATGTCTGCAGATATTTTGCATGTATCCGGAATTTCAGAATCTATCTTCCCGGAAATAGTACCTTCTGATTTTATTGTTGGAAAAATTTTGCCAGAGGCAGCGGAAGAGATTGGACTTTCGACAGAAACTTTGGTGGCGTGTGGCGGCGTAGATAATGCATGTATGGCGCTGGGAAGTGTTGCAAATATCGAAGGTAAAGTATATACATCTCTTGGCTCTTCCTCTTGGATTGCAGTAAATACTAAAAAGCCAATTCTGGATTTTAGGAAAAAACCGTATGTGTTTGCGCATATTGATGATAATATGTACACATCTGCATTTTCCATATTTGCAGGCGGAAGTTCTCTGCGTTGGGTGAGAGATAATGTATGCCGTGATCTTATGGAATCTGAAGATGCGTATAATGAAATGACAAAAGAAATTCTGGATGTGCCTCCCGGAAGTGGAGGAATCATCTTTAATCCGAGCTTGGCGGGCGGGACATCGCAGGATAAATCAGTGAATATCAAAGGCGCATTTGTTGGGCTCAGTCTGGGATCTGGTCGAGCACAGATGATAAGAGCGGCGATGGAAGGAATTGCCATGAATTTGAAAATGTCTTTAGATAATCTGAAAGAGCAGACAGCGCTGACAGAGCGGATTCAGTTTTGCGGTGGTGGCGCAAAAAACCAAGTATGGATGCAGATGTTTGCGGATATTTTTGAAAAAAATATCGTAAAAACCAATATTGATCAGGATGCTGCGTCTATCGGTGCGGCTGCAATTGCGGCAAAAGCAGTAGGATGTATTGAAGACTATTCTTATATTGCAGGTGTCCATCGTTTGGAATTTGAATGTATACCGCAGAAAGAAAATGTGTTGAAGTATAGGCGTATTCAAAAGGTTTTTGCGCATATTTGTGAGATTTTGTCGGATTTAGGAGATTATATGAAAGAAAATTTGTTATAATCTTTGGGAAATTTTGGTTGTGCTTTAGTTGATATTTAGACTATAATGCGTATAGTTTGAAAAATCAAGGAGAAAAACTATGGGCAAAATGAAAGCTTATATGGAAGTATACATAGGAATTAAAAAATCCATTCGTGAAGGAATCCATAAACCGGGAACACTACTACCAACAGAAGCAGAACTGGAAAAAAGATTTCAGGTAAGCCGTATTACTGTTCGTAAAGCAATTGCAATGCTTGTAAATGAAGGCTACGTGAAGACGGTACAGGGCAAGGGGACAGAGATTCTGGATGTATCAACTATACAGAAGTTAAATTCTGTTACCTCAATTACGGAAACATTGAAAAGACGTGGGTATCGTATGAGTGTTAGAGGAATGGCTATTGAGGAAGTTATTCCACCGGCAAATGTAGCGGAGACGCTGAAACTTTCTGAAAATGAAACCGTATATCTGGTACATCGTATTTTGTGCACGGATGATAACCCACTATGTCTTACAGAGAATTACTTGAAAAAGGATTTTATTCCGGAATTGCCGATTTATGCAGATGGCTTTGTTGGTCTGTATAGTTTTCTTGAAGAAAAATATGGTGTAGCTATAACGGAAGCTTATGAATATGTGTCTGCTGTGAATGCTGATTTTATGGAATCTCAGATTTTGGGAGTGCCACTTGGGACTGCTTTATTATATAGCCGTCGGATTGGTTATGTGGGTCATGAGCCGTTTGAATATGCGATAAACAAACTTCTTGGTGATCGATATGAATTTAGCGTTCACATGGAGGGGAGACAATGAGTGAGAAATGGAAGGTTCCTGATGGAGCTGTTTAGCGATGATGGCATTGTGAAGGCCGTAGAGTTGCTATTTTGCAACTTTACAGCCTTTTTATGACTTTGAAATATGTATGCTGAATGTATTGGCAGTGAATTTTTGTAATTAGATATTGACATCGGTAATACAGCACCTTATAATGATGCTATGTAATGACATAATATCATTATGATGAAGGAGGGGTAAAGGTGAATAAGTATGAAAAGGCAACACAGCCAACAATGTATTTCATTGGAGTAACGACAGGAAAGTCTTCTATTATGAAAGTATTTCCGAAATGGGCAGCAGCGCTGGAGTTGAAGGATGCAGTAATCAAGGGAATTGATTTTAAACCGCATTCTTCCGCAGAAGAATACCGCGAAGCAGTAGAATTCATCAAGAATGATCCGATGTCTCTTGGCGCGCTGGTTACAACACATAAGATCGATTTGTACAAAAGCTGTGAAGATTTGTTTGATTATGTTGATCCGTATGCAAAACAGTTGGGTGAAGTTTCTTCTATCTCCAAGAGGGATGGAAAGTTCTGCGCACATGCCAAAGATCCGATTTCCAGCGGTCTGGCCTTAGAAGCTTTTGTTCCGGAAAATTATTGGAAGGACTATGATGGAGATGTGATGATTATGGGGGCAGGTGGTAGTGCGCTTGCAATGTCTGTGTATTTGACGCAGGAAAAATTTGGAGAGAATGTTCCGTCAAAGATCATTATTGCAAACAGAAGTCAGCCAAGATTGGATGAAGCAAAACGGATACTTGCTGGTCTGAATCCGAAGACAAAGTTTGAATTTCTTTTAAGTCCGACGCCTGAAGATAATGATAAAATTTTGGCATCCCTGAAGCCGCATTCTCTGGTAGTTAATGCAACTGGTCTGGGCAAAGATGGTCCGGGAAGCCCGCTGTCAGATAAATGTGAATTTCCGAAAGACAGTCAGGTGTGGGAACTGAATTATCGAGGCGATCTGATTTTTAAAGATCAGGCGGAGGCACAGGCAGAGAGCAAAAATCTGCATGTAGAAGGTGGATGGATATATTTCATTCATGGATGGACACAGGTAATTTCTGAAGTATTCCATCTTCCGATCGAAGGCGTTATTTTGGACAAATTAAGTGATATTGCGAAATAAATAGGAGAGTATTATGAATCAGTTTAATTGGGATAGTAGTTTTTTGGTAGATTTTGATGTTAAGACCGGTTTTTCAAAGACGGCGGAGACCACAAAAAGACGTTTGTCACAGATGAAGAATATGTATTGTGATGTGGATGCGGCGAAAGAAATTCTGAGGATAGAGGATCCTCTTATTTATGAATTTCATGAGCTGGGATGCCCGGAACGTGCAGGTGATCTTGCGTTTGGAACAACGATTCTTTATCCGGGTAAAGTTGGTAACGAATATTATATGACGAAAGGGCATTTCCATACGATTCTGGAGACAGCGGAAGTATACTGGACAGTATCTGGAGAAGGTTATATGGTGATGGAAAATCCGGAAGGGGATACGATTGAGAAGCCGCTGAAGGCGGGAGAGGCTGTTTACGTACCACGTTCATATGCACATCGTACAGTAAATACCGGCAGTGAGCCGCTGGTACTGTTTTATGTATTTCAGGCAGATGCCGGACATGATTATGGCACCATTGAGACAAAAGGATACCATAAGCTGATCGTAGAAAAAGATGGAAAGGCTGTTGTAGTCGATAATCCAAAGTGGAAATAAAAAACTATGAGTGAAAGAAAGATCATAACTGTGGCGGGAGAAATCACGCCACAAGAAACGGGCTATTTTCAGTGTCATGAGCATTTGATGATCGCACCGGGGCAGTCTTCACTTGTAAATGAAGATTTGTGCATCGATGATGCGAAGAAAAGTCTGGAGGAAGTGAAAAGATATCATCAGGCTGGAGGCTTTGGGTTGGTAGATGCACAGCCGGTGGGATGCGGGCGAATGGCAGAAGAATTGAAGAAGATATCAGAAGAGTCTGGAGTACAGATTGTTGCATCGACCGGATTTCATAAAATGCTCTTTTATCCGGAGGGACATTGGGTATTTACAAAAAAGGAAGAATGGCTGACAGAGTTGTTTTTGCTGGAACTTCGGGAAGGGATGTATCAGGATGGAGATAAAGGATTACCGGTGCAGAAAACGACTTATCGTGCTGGGCAGATCAAGACTGCCATGGAAAAAGCTGAGATGAATGCTCAGTATCAAAAGATGTTCCTGTCAGCAGCAAATGCAGCCCGTGAGTCGGGCGCGCCGATTATGGTTCATGTTGAGAATGGTCAGAATCCAATGGCATATTTTACACTGCTGGTAAAAGAGGGGATCTCTGCGAACCAGATGATTTTCTGCCACTTGGATCGTGCATCGTCAGATATTGGGGTTCACAAAGAACTTGCATCCGCAGGTGTATTTATAGAATATGATACGATTGGACGTGAGAAATATCATTCTGACGAAGTTGAGTTGTCTATTTTTGAGAGTATGATAGAGGCAGGATTCGAGGATCAATTACTGTTTTCGCTGGATACTACGAGGAGGCGTCTGATTTCCTACGGAGGTGGAGTGGGTCTGGATTATATTTTATGCACCTTTCGACAGAAAATGCAGCAGCACGGTATGGGAGATGGATTATTTCGAAAAATAGCTGTACAAAATCCTTGGAATGCATTATGCTGGAAAAATAAAAAATGATGGATAAAGGGGGGATTTGATATGGGAGATCATCAGTTTTTTCTGGATAAAAAGCTGGATAAAAATGTTCCGATTCCCCTGTATTTTCAATTAAAAGAACTGATCATCAGTGCGATTCGGGACGGACAGTATAAGAGTGGAAGTATGCTCCCGACGGAGATGGAGCTGATTGAGCAGTTTCAGGTCAGCAGAACGACGGTGCGTCAAGCAATTATAGAGTTGGTTCAGGAGGGATGGTTGTACCGCGTGAAGAGTAAGGGAACATTTGTGTCTGCGCCGAAGATTAAACAGGACTTTATGCAGAAGTTAGAGACCTTCCGGGAGCAGATGGAGCGTTCGGGTATGACGCCCGGAACGGAAGTTCTGGAATTCAGGATAGAAGAAGCGGCGAGTGAGATTGCAGATGCTTTGAAAATAACGGAGGGAACCAAAGTAATTTATTTGTATCGAAGACGTTTTGCAAATGATGAACCGATTCTTCTGGCGGAGACTTACTTGCCGTATGATCTGTGTGGTTTTATTATGGAGCATGACTTTTCCAAAGAATCGCTCTATGAGGTTCTTCGTGAGACGGAGGATACGGAGGTGCTGAAAATTTGGAGACGAGTAGAAGCGGTGGGCGCTGTTGAATGCGATGCTCGTTATCTCAATATGAAGATGGGAGAGCCGGTACAACTATTCCATTCTATCGGTAGTAATGCGTTCGATAGACCAATCGAGTATTCTGTTGCGCGTTACCGCGGAGACAGGAACAGTTTTGAAGTTACGGTATATGCAGAGAAGAAAAACGGAAGTTAATAATTGATGAGACTATTCAGGTGAAGGGAGGCTGGAAATAAATGAATATGTATAAGGTTTTGGTAACTGCGCGTTCGTTTGGAAAGACGGATTCTAAGGCGAAAGAGCTGTTAGAAGCACATGGATGCGAAGTAATCAAGCTTGAAGCCGGAGCTTTGTCTATTGAGGAACAATTGGCGAAAGAGATTGCGGATGCAGACGCAGTGATCGCAGGTCTGGAAGATTATACGCCGGAGTTATTGAAAAGGGCAAAGAAGCTGAAAGTGATATCTCGCTATGGTGTTGGATATGATAAGGTTGATGTGGGAGCCGCAAAGGAACAGGGAATTGCGGTGACAATCACACCGGGTGCCAATGGAGACTCTGTAGCGGATCTTGCCATGGCGTTGATGCTGGATGGAGCCCGCAATGTAACTATAATGGATAATTCTATCAAAAATCGTGCACAGAAGAGACCTTCCGGTGTAGAGATGTGGCAGAAGACGCTGGGAATTATTGGCGCCGGGAGAATCGGTCAGGGTGTAGGCAGAAGATGCCGTGGATTTGATATGAAGATCCTTTGCTATGATACGTATCGGAGCGAGGAGTTTAAGAGAGAGTGCGGCGCGCAGTATGTGGATTTGGAGACACTGCTGAGAGAGTCTGATTTTATCACGATTCATTCTCCGTTGACCCCTGAGACGAAGCATATGATCAGTACAGAACAGTTCAAAATGATGAAGAAGGATGCAGTGATTGTGAATACTGCAAGGGGAGGCATCGTTGATGAGGACGCGCTTTATGAGGCGCTGAAGAGTGGAGAAATCCGTGCAGCGGGATTGGATGCGACGGTTACGGAACCACCTTATGACAGTCCGCTCATGATGCTTGAGAATTGTATTTTGACTCCTCATGCTGGCGCAGCGACAGCAGAGGCCAGCAGCAAGATGAGCTATATGGCTGCTCAGAATGCATTGGAAGTGCTTGAGAATGGAAGCAGCAAATTTGCGGTAAATGAATAAAGAAACAAATGAATCTAATTGGGGCATGGAGGCATCGATCGAAAATGATCGGTGTCTTTTTGGTGGAACAGACATTCATGACACGGTGTGTCATATCAATGAAAATGGGAACGATACCATAAAAGTCAGTGAAAAATGCGAGCGGAAATATATTTTTCATAGATGAAATATACAAAAACAAACAATAAAAATTGTAAAAATCCGCTAAATAATAAAAAATAGCCAAAAATAATTGACAAATCTGGCGTGGAAGATTATGATGCATATATGAGACCGGTACCACAAAGGTTTCAAAAGAGAACGCCCGACGAAGGGCAAAATATTTCAAAATAGGGAGGATATAAAAATGAGAAGAAAGATCGTGAGCGCTTTACTTGCAGCAACTATGACCATTGGGATGTTATCCGGTGCAACCGTATTTGCAGAGGCACCGGAAGAGCTGGATGTAATCTATCTGTCATGCTCGACAGCTTCTGAGTTCTGGCAGTATATTGGCGTTGGTATTCAGAACGCTGTCCTCGACATGGAAGAGGAATACGGAATCAAGATCAATCTGCAGACAACCGGACCGGCTGAAGAATCTCAGACAGAGGCATACGTTACAGCATTTGAGGAAGCTATTGCAGCTGGCCCGCATGCAATCGTTACAGCTACTCAGGTTGCAGATGCTACGATCCCGAAGGCAGCAGAAGCAGTTCAGCAGGGTATCGTTTTGAATTTCGTAAACTGTGGTCTTGTTCAGGAAGACGTAACAGACAACGCAGAGAATTACAACGAGTTCTATTATTGTTCCAATACTTCCATTGGTGCGCTGGCAGCAGAGCAGATGCTGGCAATTCTGGAAGAGAAGGGTATTGAGCCGAAGGGTACCGTAGCAATGAACTACTCTGTAGTTAATGCAAACGGCGAACAGAGAATGCTGGGCTTCTCAGATTATATGGCTGAGAATGCACCGGATATCACCTGCACAGAGACATACTTCAATAACAACGATCTGGAAACTGCACAGTCTAACGTAGAGAATCAGATTTCCACCTTTGGTGATGAGCTGATTGGTATCTATGGTGGAAATAACATTTCAGGTGACGGCGCTGTTCTGGCAGCACAGACCGCAGGAATCACAGATAAGGTTGCGATCATTGGTGTTGACTCTGATGCAACTGAGATTCAGGCGCTGAAGGATGGTGTTCTGGATGCAATCATCGTGCAGGATGCATATACTCAGGGATATGACGCAATGAAGAATGCGATCGTTACCGTTATGGAAGGTGAGAATCCGGAATCCGAGCAGCAGATCAACTGTGCTCCGTCTGCAGTACTTGCCAGCCAGATGGATGATGAGGCAACTCAGGCATTGCTTGACCCGACACTTCTTGCAAGATAATCTGGCATCATAATAAATAATAACAAAAGGGTAGTCCTCGTTTCTATAGGCTCGAAACTTATAGTTTTGGGACTACCCTTTTTATCGGTTCAGGAGGAAAAAATAGTGGATAACACGATTTTGAAGATAGAACACATTACCAAAAAATATCCCGGTGTTACCGCATTGAATGATGTTAGCTTTGAGATTGGTAAGGGAGAGGTGAGAGCCCTCGTAGGTGAGAATGGAGCCGGTAAGTCTACACTGATCAAATGTATCATGGGCGTAGAGAAACCGACAGAGGGAAAAATTTCCCTGAATTATAATGGAACATGGGTGTCTGAGATGGATGCACTGCAGACACAGGCACATGGAATGTTTGCGAATTATCAGCATGTCAATATTGCTCCGGATCTGAGTATCGCTGAGAATTATTTTCTTGGCAAGGTGCCAAAGACGAAATTCGGAACCGTTGACTGGAAGAAGATGAATGATGAAAGCCATGTAATCATTGACAAATTTAAGATGGATGTGAATCCACTTGCGAAAATCAAGGATCTGCCGATTGCGATGCAGGCAATGGTGACGATCAGTAAGATTTCTGTAAACAAAGATATCAAACTGGTTATTTTCGACGAGCCTACTGCGTTGCTGGAAAACGAGAAGGTTGAGACACTGTTTAACTATATTAAGGAATTGAAAGAACAGGGCGTTAGCGTCATTTATATATCACACAGACTAGAGGAAATCATGGATATCTGTGATTCTGTATCCATTCTGAAAGATGGTACCTATGTAGATACAAAGCCGATCTCAGAGGTTACGAAGGAAAGTCTGGTTTCTATGATGGTCGGTAGAGAGATGTCGGATATCTATGATATCAAGCATTTTGAGCCGGGTGAAGAGTTGATCCGAGTTGAGAACTTCGGCGATGGAGAGCATTTTGAAAACATCGATTTCGCGGTACATTCCGGAGAGATTCTTGGATTTTTCGGACTGGTAGGTGCAGGCAGAAGCGAGATTATGAGAGCGCTCTACGGAGTTGAGAAGCATAAGACCGGTAAGGTTTATCTAAAGGGAAAGGAAACACATATCAGGAATCCGCAGATGGCTCTGGAGAAGAGAATCGGTTTCCTGACAGAAGATAGAAGAGCGGATGGTCTGGCATTGCCGCTTGCGATCAAAACCAACATTAATATGAATTCGTATGATATGATCAGCAAAGCCGGAGTGATCAGTCTGAGCAAGGAAGATCAGAGGGCAGAAGAGTACAGCAAGAAGATTAACGTCAAGACGCCTAGTATTCAGCAGTTGGTCAGCAATCTTTCCGGAGGAAATCAGCAGAAGGTGGTTATTGCAAAGCTGCTCTGCAGAGATCCGGAGATATTGATCTTTGATGAACCTACGGTCGGAGTAGATGTCGGTGCAAAAGAAGAGATCTTCAAGCTGATCGAAAAGCTGACAGAACAGGGAAAGGCAATCATATTGATTTCTTCGTATCTGCCGGAGGTTATGGGATTATCAGATCGCATGATCGTTATGTCTCAGGGTAAGATTACGGCAAGATATGATAGGGAACAGATGAAAGACTTGACAGAAGAACAGGTGCTGCTGGCGGCATCAATTGAAGAATAAGTACAGGAGGCTTCTCATGAATAAAAAATCATCCAATGGTGTAAAGCATTTTTACCAGACGACAGAATTTTCGCTGATTACGATTATCGTAGTGCTCTTTGTCGTATCTGTATTCGGAACCAAGAATTTCTTTTCGGAGTATAATTTGATGAATCTGTTGAAACAGTGTTCAATTACTGGTGTACTGGCGATTGCGGAGACGCTAATCATCATCACGGCAGGAATCGATATCAGTATCGGTGCAATCACAGGTCTTTCCTGTATGTCTATTGCAATGCTCCAGTCACAGGCGGGCATGGGGATTTTCCCATCGGTAGTGCTTGCGATTATTATCGGTGGCGTCTGTGGCCTGTATAATGCGGCGATTATTTATGAATTTAATGTACCGCCAATGATCGCAACGCTGGGTTCTCAGACGATTATCCGTGGTGCGGTAAAGATTATTTCAAATGCAAAGACGATTTCCGGTTTGAACCAGAAGTTCACAGCGCTTGGAACCTCTGCGATCTGGAAAATGCCGTATCTGGCAGTTATCTGGGTAGTAGTAGCAATCGTAGCATTCCTGATTTTGAAGTATACGATTTTTGGTCGTAACCTGTATGTTATCGGTAGCGGTACGGAAGTTGCAAGATTGAGCGGTATTAAGGTGCGTAAAATGTTCTATATGGTATATGCATTTTGCGGACTGCTTTGTGGAGTGGCAGGCGTTATGCTGGCAGCCAGAATCAACAGCGCGGTGCCGACTGGTGGCGTTGGATATGAGATGGATGCGATTGCGGCAGCTGTTATTGGTGGCGCTTCACTGAGCGGCGGACGCGGTGCGGTAACCGGAACGATCCTCGGAACGATTCTGATGGTATTGATCACAAATGCAGGAACGCAGTTCGGTTTGAACACATTTGTGTTGGAGGTTACGTCCGGTGTACTTATTACATTGGCAGTTGTTTTGGATCAGTTAAAGGGAAGAAAGGCTTAAAAGGAGAATGTTATGAAGCATGGTATTTATTATGCATATTGGGAGAAGGAATGGTCAGCAGACTACATTAAATATGTAGATAAGGTAGCCAGACTTGGATTTGATATTTTAGAAATTGGCGGAACACCGCTTCCGGATTATACGGAAGAGGATATTCGTAGATTGAAGAGTGCGGCGGATGCAAGTGGAATCGAATTGACGGTAGGGTATGGACCATCAGCGGAGCATAATGTTGGGAACAAAAAAGTTCGCGTTGCGGCAATGGAATGGTATAAGAAGCTGTTCTCTGTTATGGAGAAGCTGGACAGTCATATTATCGGTGGTGCTCTGTATTCCTACTGGCCGGTGGACTACTCAGGAATGATCAATAAGGAAGAGGACTGGAAGAATGCGGTGGAAGGTATGCGCTGTCTGTCTGCAGAAGCGGCAAACTATGGCGTTGAGTTAAATCTGGAGTGTTTGAACCGCTTTGAGAATTACTTGTTGAATACAGCGGCGGAAGGTGTTAAATTTGTAACGGAGACAGAGTGCTCCAACGTATGGGTTATGCTGGATACCTTCCATATGAATATAGAAGAGACGAGTATTGGTGACGCGATTCGCACAGCGGGTAAGCGTTTAGGACATTTCCACACAGGCGAGTGCAATCGAATGGTTCCGGGTCAGGGACGTGTGCCGTGGAGAGAGATTTCTGATGCGCTCAGGGAAATCGGATATCAGAAAAATGTGGTTATGGAACCGTTTGTAAATATGGGAGGTAAGGTAGGACAGGATATTAAAGTATGGCGTCCGATCAAAGGAAATGTGACAGAAGAGATTCTGGATCGGGATGCTGCAGCTGCCGTAAGATTCCAGCGCTATATGTTAGATGGTACAATGGAAAAATAGTATTAGAAAAGATAGGTTGAGGTGGAAGCATGGTAACGATAGGGCAGATTGCAAAAATGGCGGGAGTATCTAAATCTACAGTATCCCGTGTGATCAACAATAATGGATATGTTCATGAAGAAACACGTTGCAAAGTGGAGGAAATCATGGAGCAATATCACTATCGTCCATCTGCCTCGGCACAGAACCTTTCGAGAAGAGAGACGAATACGATCGGCGTGATTGTTCCGGAGTTGGACAATACCTTTTTTGGCGAGGTGCTGTCGGGTGTTGCTGAGGTAATTGATCGGAATAATATGACGATGATTGTTTGCAATACCAATAATGATGCGAAGAAGGAACGCGAGGCGTTGGAAATGATGGAGCAGCAGCGTGTTCGCGGAGTGATATTTACAGCAGCTGTTGGATATTCTGATGCTGAAGCCGCGAAATCGATTCGTCTGCACTTGAAGCATCTGAATGTGCCAGTAGTTCTGGTGGACAGAGAAATAGAGAATGTTCAGTGGGATGGCGTATATTATGAGAATTTTGAGAGCGGATATCTTGCGGCAGAATACCTGATTCGTCATGGAAATCGTAGGATCGGTATCATTACCGGCGATATGGAGCTGAAACATGCCAGAGAGCGGTATCGCGGCTATGTACAGGCACTGGAGGATTATAATATTCCATTAGATAAAAAGTATGTTTATTATGGAGATTTTACGCTGGATACCAGCTACATGATTACTAGAAAAATGATTCAGTCCTGCGCATATCCGGAAGCATTGGTGCTGTCGAATAACAGGACTACGCTGGGTTTTATCAAAGGTGTGAATGCTTGCGGTCAGGAATTTGGCAGTGAGATACAGGTAGTTGGAATTGACCATATTCCGGTACTAGATATGATAGGATTTTCTTATGATTGTGTGACGCGTGATACCAAGGGGATGGGGCGGCGCGCGATGGAGTTGCTGTTAGACCGTTTTCAGGAGCCTGAGCGTGAAAAGAAGATCTATGTGGTTCCATGTATTATGAAGACGCATGAGGATGAGTTATAGAGATTCTGGAAAGGAATAGCAAAATGATTTATAAAAGGGTAAAAATGATAGAAGAGCCAATCTCTGCAATTGGTATTGGATGCTGGGGATTTGGCGGTGACTGGGATACCTCAGAGGAAAAGAAGTCTATTGAGATTATCCATAAAGCGATCGATTTGGGAGTGAATTTGTTTGATGTAGCACCGGTCTATGGCTGGGGAGTATCGGAGACGATCCTTGGAAAAGCATTGAAGGATGGGAAAAGGGATAAGGTCTTGATTGCTTCGAAAGCAGGACTTACTTGGGAGAAGAAGTATGAGACGCGGAATGATCTATCTAAAGAAAATCTATTCAGGGAGATAGATGAGAGTCTGACACGTCTTCAGACAGATCATATTGATATCTACCAAATGCATTGGCCGGATCCGAATACTCCGCTGGAAGAGACGGCGGAAGCTCTTGCGGAATTGAAGAAGGACGGTAAGATCCGATATGTTGGATTGAGTAACTTTGCACAGAAGGATGTTGAGAAAATGATGGAGATGATCGACGTTCATTGTCAACAGTCTCTCTATAATATGCTGGAGCGCAATCCGAAAAGCTATCACTCTATTCCGTTGGATTATCGTACAGAGAGCGAGGTTTTCCCGACGGTGAAGAAGTATGGTCAGGCATTTCTTCCGTACAGCCCGCTGTTTCAGGGACTTCTTGCAGGGAAATTCCTAGATGGGCATAAATTCTCAGAGCATGATATCCGCAGTGCAAATCCAAAGCTGGCTGGTCCGGAGTTTGAGATGTATATGAATGCGGCTCGTCAAATCAAGGCATTCTCAGATGAAATCGGACATCCGATGAATGAAGTGTCAGTGAACTGGCTGCGTCAGAAGGAAGAGGTAACGTCTATCATTGGAGGCGCTTCATCGATAGAGCAGTTAGAAAAAAATGTCAATAGTCTGAGTTGGGAACTGGATGATGAGATGATTGCAAAACTCAACGAGATTACGGTTCCTCTTGAGTGGATGTAATAAACGCGCATGAGAAATATTTGCAGAGTGTGGAAATGTCTATGCTCTGCAAAAATTATCTATAGGGAAAGGAGAAGAGAAAGATGGGACAGTATATTTTAGCGCATGACCTTGGCACGTCAGGTAACAAAGCGAGTCTGTTTACCGTGGACGGCAGACTGGTCGGCAGTCAGGTGTATGCTTATGATGTACATTATTTTAATGGAACATGGGCGGAGCAGGATGCGAACGACTGGTGGAATGCGGTATGTATAACAAGCAGACATTTGATCGAAAGTACAGGCATAGATCCGGTCGAGATCGGTGCTGTCAGCTTCAGCGGTCAGATGATGGGATGTCTGTGTGTGGATAAGAACGGCAGACCGCTGAGAAAGTCTATCATCTGGGCAGATCAGAGAGCACAGAAGCAGGCGGCTCAGATCGAAGAAAAAATCAGCCAGAAGGATTTCTATCATATTGTAGGACACCGCAATTCGGCCTCCTATGGCGTACAGAAGCTGCTGTGGATCAAAGAAAATGAACCGGAGATCTATGAGCAGACCTATAAGACATTAAACGCGAAGGACTATATTGTATTTAAGCTGACAGGTAAGTTCTACACAGAATACTCAGATGCGAACAGCATGACCTGCTTTGATATTAATTCCCTAAAATGGTCTGAGGAAATTATCGAGTATGCAGGCATTGATCCTGACAAGCTTCCGGAAGTAAAGCCGTCTACGTTTGTTGCAGGTCCGGTGACGGAAGAAGCGGCAAAGGCTACGGGACTGGCTGCCGGTACACCGGTGGTTCTCGGTGCAGGAGACGGTGTGACAGCAAATGTCGGCGCGGGTTCGATTCGCCCGGGCAAGACATATTGCTGCATGGGAACGTCGGCATGGATCACAACGACTACGGAAAAACCGATCTTTGATCCGTATATGCGCTCTGTGACATGGGCGCATGCGGTTCCGGGACTGTATGCGCCAAATGGAACCATGCAGACAGCGGGCGGCTCCTACAGCTGGCTGAAAAATACAATTTGTAGGTTCGAGACGTATCAGGCTGCACAGCAGAACTGCTCTCCGTATGATCTGATAAATGAGGAAATCGCAAAGAGTCCGGCCGGTGCAAATGGCGTGTTGTTTTTACCATATCTGCTGGGTGAGCGTGCGCCGCGTTGGAATGCGGAAGCGAAAGGCGCATTTCTCGGATTGAAAGCGGAGACGACAAGAAATGATATGCTTCGAAGCGTATTGGAGGGTGTGGCTCTGAATCTTGCGATCGTATTGGATATTTTGAAGAGTCATGTGAATATCGAAGAAATTATGGTTGTCGGAGGTGGCGCCAAGGGAGCTGTCTGGCGTCAGATCATGGCAGATATTTATAACACCAGAATTACGGTTCCGACAGTGCTTGAGGAGGCAGGCTCTATGGGAGCGGCTGTGATCGGCGGCGTAGGCGCCGGAATTTACAAAGATTTTGACGCAATTGACCGGTTCCTTCATATCGCGGCAGTGCATGAGCCGGATCCGAAGACGGTAGAAGTATACCGGCCGATCCGTGAGTTATTTGACGAGAGCTACTTTGCATTGGAAAAGATCTTTACGAAAATGAGGTGAAACACATGGAAAATATCTTGAAAACACACCTGAATGGATTACAGCACATCGGTATCCCGACCGACCGAATGGAGGAAACATTGGAATTCTACGAAAAGCTGGGGTTTGATCGGGCTTTTGAGACGTTGAATAACGGCGATAAAGTAGTATTTCTCAGGTTAAACGACCTTGTGATAGAGACCTATGAATCGAAAGAAGCGAAAAATGCCTATGGAGCAATTGAGCATATCGCACTGGATGTGGATGACGTAGAGCGTGTGTATAAGATCATATGCGATTGGGGTATGAACACACTCAAGGAAGAAATTCAGTTTTTGCCGTTTTGGGAAAACGGAGTACGTTTCTTTACTATTGAAGGACCGAATAAGGAGAAGGTAGAGTTTAGTCAGATGTTGTAATCTGCTATTGACGCGTTCATGAATCTTTTCTATAATAAAACAAAGTCATCAGACGTTTTGTAATGAAAGGAAAGAACATGGAGAAGGTAGAGAAAAAGCTTCTGGCATTTCAGATCGATGAGCAGCTGATGGAATATGTTATGCGGGAGGAAGTGAAGATCGGAGACCGCATTCCGAATGAATTCGAGCTTGCTGAGATGTTCGGGGTGGGAAGAAGTACGATTCGTGAGGCGGTGAAGAGTCTCGTCACCAGAGGGATGCTGGAGGTGCGGCGCGGCTCCGGGACATATGTGATCGGCAAAAGCGTGCCGGAGGATGATCCGCTGGGATTCTCGAAGCTGTCAGATAAGTTTCAGCTGGCCATGGAGCTGCTGGAGGTGCGTCTTCTGCAGGAACCCGAGAGTGCAGCGCGGGCAGCAGAGCGCGCAACCGAGGAGGAGATTGCGGAGATTATGCGTCTTTGTGAGGAGACAGAGGCGTTGTATCGTGCAGGCGAAGATCACATGAAAAAGGATATTGAGTTCCATCAGATGATAGCGCGAATCGGTGGGAACCGTGTGTCGGAAATGCTGGTTCCGATACTCAATTCTGCGGGCATGATGTTTGTGAATCTGACACGGCGACAGCTAATGCATGAGACGATCAGTGCGCATCGGGCGATCATGGAGGCGATTGCAGCGCATGATACGATAGGAGCGCGTTACGCAATGATCATGCATCTGACATATAATCGACAGATACTTCAGAAGGTGAGAAAAGAGCGTCGGGGGCGTAGTGTTTGAGAAGTGATAAAAGAGACGATTTATATAAAAAGTCGTCTCTTTTTTTGTGAAATAAGTAGAAATAAAGAAAAACGTCTGATGTATATTGAAAAAGAGAGATGAATATGCTATCGTGTAATCACAAACATAAGATGTCTGATGAATTGAAACTAAAGAAATATGCATCGAAAAGGAGAAAAACATGAGCGCAAGAGAAGCAATGGAAGCAAAGATTGAGGAGCTTGGTCTTGTACCGGTAGTTGTATTGGAGAATGCAGAAGACGCAGCACCTCTGGCGAAGGCACTTTGTGAAGGCGGTCTTCCGGTAGCTGAGGTGACCTTCCGTACTGCAGCAGCACAGGAAAGTATTCGCCGTATGAGTGAGGCGTATCCGGATATGCTGGTTGGAGCAGGAACTGTCCTTTCTATTGAGCAGGTAGATAAGGCGGTAGAGGCAGGCGCGAAGTTTATCGTGAGCCCGGGCTTTGATCCGGAGGTCGTAGATTATTGTCTGGAGAAAGAGATTCCGGTATTCCCGGGACTGATCACTCCGTCTGAGCTGGCACAGGCAGCAAAGCGCGGTCTTCGTGTAGTGAAGTTCTTCCCGGCAGAGCAGTTTGGCGGTGTTTCTACGATCAAAGCGCTTGCAGCTCCGTATGTTGGAATGAAGTTCATGCCGACCGGCGGCATCAGTGCTAAGAATCTGAAGGATTATCTGAGCTGCAAGTCTATCGTAGCATGCGGTGGAAGCTGGATGGTAAAGGGAGATATGATCAAGGCCGGCGAGTTTGAGAAAATCAAGGAGCTGACGGCAGAGGCAGTAGCGCTGGCAAAAGAGATCCGCGGCTAAGTCTGGAAAGAGAGGTGGAAGAAATGGATTTGAATTTAAGACCGGCAAGTGAGTGTAAATTTGATGCAGTTTCATTGGGTGAGGTAATGCTTCGTCTGGATCCGGGCGAAGGAAGAATCCGTACAGCAAGATCCTTCCGTGCATGGGAAGGCGGTGGCGAGTATAATGTGGTGCGCGGACTCCGCAGATGCTTTAAGCTGAATACAGCGGTGATCACCGCATTCGCAGATAATGAAGTAGGTATGCTGATGGAAGACTTTATTCTGCAGGGCGGTGTAGATACATCTCTGATCAAATGGATGAAGACAGACGGTATCGGACGTGTCTGCAGAAACGGACTGAATTTTACAGAGCGAGGCTTCGGTATCCGCGGTGCAGTAGGATGCTCTGACCGCGCCAATACTGCTATCTCTAAGGCTACTCCGGAAGACTTTGACTTTGACTATATTTTCGGTGAGCTTGGTGTACGCTGGCTGCATACCGGAGGTATTTACGCAGCGCTTTCCGAGCAGTCCTGTGAGACCGTTCTTGCAGCGATCAAGACTGCAAAGAAGTATGGAACGATCGTATCTTATGACCTGAACTATCGTCCGTCCATGTGGAGTGCGATCGGCGGACAGGCTAAGGCGCAGGAAGTGAATAAGGAGATTGCCAAATATGTAGACGTTATGATCGGCAATGAGGAAGATTTCACAGCCTGCCTTGGATTTGAGATCGAAGGTAACGATGCGAATCTGAAAGAACTGAATCTTGACGGATATAAAAAGATGATCAACGAAGCTGCCAAGACCTATCCGAATTTCAAAGCAGTAGCTACAACCCTGAGAGAGGTTAAGACAGCTACCGTGAACGACTGGAGTGCGATCTGCTGGGCAGACGGCGAGATCTATAAGGCAAAGGATTACAAGGGACTTGAGATCATGGATCGTGTCGGCGGCGGTGATTCTTTCGCGTCCGGTCTGATCTATGGTCTGATGACGACCGGTGATGCAGAGCTGGCAGTGAATTACGGAGCGGCGCACGGTGCATTGGCTATGACGACGCCGGGTGATACCACCATGGCAAGCAAAAAGGAAGTAGAAGCGATCATGGGCGGTGCAGGAGCGAGAGTACAGAGATAAAAGCTTCATATTGTATAATGTTATAGCACAATCTTATAGCAAGATTGTGCTATAGTTTTAAAAAGCCCTATAATATTCATTAAATTTTCGTGATATTAACAAGTTAGTCCAGAAAAGGCTGTGTTATATTAATGTCACCGAGAACGGAAAATAAAAATGGAGGGTTTTAAAATGAAAAAGAAAGTACTTGTTTTTGTAGCAACAGCAGCACTTGCAGTATCCGCTTTTGGCGCAATGGCTAACGCAGAAGGCGAGAAGATCGGTGTAGCAATGCCGACACAGGATCTGCAGAGATGGAATCAGGATGGCGCTAACATGAAGGCTCAGCTGGAAGAGAAGGGCTATGAGGTAGATCTTCAGTATGCTGGTAATGATGTAGCTACTCAGGTTTCCCAGATCGAGAACATGATCGCTAACGGAGATCAGGTTCTGGTTATCGCTTCTATCGAGGGTGATTCTCTTGGAACAGTTCTGGCTCAGGCAAAAGAGAACAACATTCCGGTTATCGCTTATGACCGTCTGATCATGAACACAGATGCAGTTTCTTACTATGCTACATTTGATAACTATCTGGTAGGTAAGACTCAGGGTCAGTTCTTGGTAGACGCTCTGGATCTGGACAATGCTGATGGTCCGTTCAACCTTGAGATGATCACCGGTGATCCGGGTGACAACAACGTAAACTTCTTCTTCGGCGGTGCTATGGATGTTCTTCAGAAGTACATCGATGATGGCAAGCTGGTAGTTCCGTCCGGTCAGATGACGAAGGATGAGGTTGCTACAGCTAACTGGGCAACAGATGCTGCACAGGCAAGATTTGAGAATATTCTTTCTTCCAACTATGCAGATGGCACACAGCTTGACGCTGTACTTGCTTCCAACGACTCTACAGCACTCGGCGTAATCAACGCTCTGGCTGCAAACTATGACAACGATGTATATCCGATCATCACCGGTCAGGATTGTGATCTTCCGAACGTACCGCACATCATCGACGGCACACAGGCTATGTCCGTATTCAAGGATACACGTACTCTGGCAGCACAGGTAGTTGATATGGTAGACGCTATCGTTAAGGGCGAAGAGGTTCCGGTGAACGATACAGAGACCTATGACAACGGTACAGGTATCATCCCGTCCTTCCTTTGCGAGCCGGTTGCAGTTACACTTGACAACTACAAAGAGGTTCTGATCGATTCCGGTTACTACACAGAGGATCAGTTCGAGTAAGCAGTATTGATTTAAAGCATGCATATGTAAAGTAATACAGGCGGGCATTTCGCCCGCCTGTATTTGTAGAGAAAGAATTTGGAGGGTGTAATTTTGGCTAAGATACTATTGGAAATGAAGAATATCACCAAAACATTCCCCGGTGTAAAAGCACTTGATAACGTAAACCTGAAGGTGGAAGAGGGTGAGATCCACGCGCTGGTCGGTGAGAACGGTGCAGGAAAGTCTACCCTTATGAATGTGCTTTCCGGTATCTACCCGTTCGGAAGCTACGAGGGTGATATCATTTATAATGGCGAAGTATGTAAATTCCATGACATCAAGGACAGCGAGGAAAAGGGAATTGTTATAATCCATCAGGAACTGGCGCTGATTCCGTATATGTCGATTGGCGAGAATATGTTCCTGGGTAATGAGAGAGGAAAAAAGGCAGCGATCAACTGGGATGAGACCTATGGACTGGCAGAGAAGTATATGCGTCAGGTCGGTCTGGCAGAGTCTTCCAGAACGCTGATCAAAGATATCGGAGTAGGTAAGCAGCAGCTGGTTGAGATCGCAAAGGCATTGGCCAAGAGTGCAAAGCTGCTGATTTTGGATGAGCCGACATCATCTCTGAATGAGTCGGATTCCAAAGCGCTTCTGGATCTGCTCCTGCAGTTCAAAAAAGAAGGAATGACCTGTATTATTATTTCACATAAGCTGAATGAGGTCTCTTATGTGGCAGATAAGATTACAGTCATCCGAGATGGATCGACCATTGAGACGCTGACAAAGGGTGTGGATGATTTTTCTGAGGATCGCATCATCAAAGGCATGGTTGGCCGTGAGATCGCAGATCGTTTCCCGAAGAGACAGGGTGTGAAGATCGGCGATGTGAATATGGAAGTAAAGAACTGGACCGTGTACCATCCGATCTACAGTGACCGGAAGGTAGTGGATAATGTATCTATTACGGTACGTAAGGGCGAAGTCGTCGGCATCTCCGGTCTGATGGGCGCCGGACGTACCGAACTGGCCAAGAGTGTGTTCGGAAGAAGCTATGGAACCAACATCAGCGGCACATTGAAGCTGAACGGTAAAGAGGTAGTGCTGAAGAGCGCGCGTGAGGCCATCGAGCATAAGCTTGCTTATGTAACAGAGGATCGTAAAGGCGACGGACTGATTCTGAGCAATGCGATCAAGACAAACACGACTTTGGCAAATCTGCAGCAAGTCAGTGATGGTATTGTCATTGATAAAGACAAAGAGTATGCGGTAGCAGTAGAATATAAAGACAAGCTGAAGACAAAATGTCCGACCGTAGAGCAGAATGTAGGCAACCTCAGCGGTGGCAATCAGCAGAAGGTACTGCTTGCAAAATGGATGTTCGCAGATCCGGATATTCTGATTCTGGATGAGCCGACCAGAGGTATTGACGTCGGTGCGAAGTATGAGATCTACTGTATCATCAATGATCTGGCGGCAGCCGGCAAGTCTGTCATCATGATCTCCTCGGAGCTTCCGGAGGTTCTGGGTATGTCTGACCGTATTTATGTAATGAATGAGGGTAAGATTGCCGGAGAGCTTACGAGCGAAGAGGCTACTCAGGAGAAGATTATGGCCTGTATTCTGAAGTCAAGCAAAGGAGAATAAGCAATGAATAGTGTGAAGTTAAAAGCTGGATTACAAAAATATACAATGATTCTGGTGCTTGTTCTGGTAACATTGTTCTTCATCTGGGGAACCCAGGGGAAGATCCTGTTTGCACAGAACATCACGAACCTGATTTCCCAGAACGCTTATGTATTTGTTCTGGCAACCGGTATGCTGCTGTGTATCTTAACAGGTGGTAACATCGATCTGTCTGTTGGATCTGTCGTATGCTTTGTTGGTGCAGTCGGCGGCGTTATGATGGAGACATGGAAGCTTCCGACCGTAGTGGCAATTATTCTGATGCTGCTCCTTGGCGCGCTGATCGGTGCATGGCAGGCAGTATGGATCGCGTTTGTGCGTATTCCTCCGTTTATTGTAACCCTGTCCGGTATGCTGGTATTCCGTGGCCTTTCCAATATCGTACTTGGCGGTAAGACGCTTCCGATCAAATCCGAGGGATTTATCAGACTGTTTGGCGGCGGCGCAAACTGCTACATTCCGGATTTCTTCGGCGGCGGTGAGGGAAGTAATATTCTTGCGCTGGTTGTCGGCGCTGTAGCGTGTGTGATTTTTATTGCGATTACATTAAAAGGTCATATCAATCGTAAGAGCAAAGGATATGAGACCGGCAATGTGGCTGCAATGTACGCGAAGATGATCGTCATCTGCGCAGTAATCATGTTCATCTGCTGGAAGCTGTCTCAGTACAAAGGTATTCCGACCTCTCTGGTATGGGTACTGCTCGTCGTACTTGTGTACGGCTATATCACCAGCAAGACAACCATCGGCCGTTACTTCTACGCTGTAGGTGGTAATGAGAAGGCAACTAAGCTTTCCGGTATCAACACAGACATGGTATACTTTATCGCTTATACCAACATGGGATTCCTCTCTGCTCTGGCAGGTATGCTTACCATTGCGCGTCTGACGAGCGCTCAGCCTACCTATGGTCAGAACTATGAGATGGATGCAATCGGTTCCTGCTTCATCGGTGGAGCTTCCGCATACGGCGGAGTCGGTACCGTGCCGGGCGTAATTGTAGGTGCGGTTCTGATGGGTATCATCAATCAGGGTATGTCTATCATGGGTACAGACCAGAATATGCAGAAGGTAGTAAAGGGTCTGGTACTTCTGGCAGCGGTTATCTTCGACGTAGTATCCAAGAAGAAGAATTCATAATTAATTTGAAATAATAAGTACATCAACGCTCCCGGATCATATTTTCGGGGGCGTTGACTTGTTTTGAGCAGCATAATAACATGAAGATAAAAGTGATACTATTGCAGTAGAGGATACTGGTTGGGGAGCAGTCGGATAGAGGTACATGAATAAGAAACTTTTGTGTAAATAGAAAAACGATTCAATAACAGAGAAAATCTGTATATTGAATCGTTTTTTGTGACAACAGAACGATGCAAAGCAATTAGTATTAGTCTAAGGTATGCTTACCTTTTGCAAAGAAATCCTTTGTCTCTCTTGCTACTACGCCGCTCAATGCAAACAGTGCGATCATATTCGGGATCGCCATCAATCCGTTGAAGATATCTGCAATGACCCATACGGCGCTGACCGTCATATACGGTCCGATAAATACAGCCACGATATACAGCCAGCGGAAGATCTTCACCGGTTTCTGGTTGCCGCCGGAGAGATACTCCAGACAACGCTCACTATAGTAATCCCAACCAAGGATCGTGGTGAATGCGAAGAACACGAGACAGATCATCAGCACAAAAGCGGAAACCTGTGTCGGCAGCGGCAGACCATGCTGGAATGCATAGGTAGTAACCTGCACGCCTTCGAGTCCCTCTACCTGCCATGCGCCGGTCAGGACGATGGAAAGTCCGGTGAGCGTACAGATGATAATGGTGTCAATGAAGGTGCCGGTCATGCTGACCAGACCCTGACGAACCGGTTCCTTTGTCTGTGCGGCAGCGGCTGCGATGGGAGCGCTACCAAGTCCGGCTTCGTTGGAGAAGATGCCTCGTGCAACACCCTTTTGCATAGCGACGATCATACTGCCGACCATACCGCCGGTAACAGCTTTCGGATTGAATGCTGCGGTGACAACGGTCACGATCGCATCGGGAACCTTGGTGATATTAGTGAGGATCAAAGCGACACTGAATACAAAATAAATAACAGCCATGAACGGAACGATGATCTGGCTGACACTGGCAATACGCTTGATACCGCCGATTACTACGGCAGCTACACAGAAAGCAAGGATCAGAGAAGCAATGACAACGGTCCAAGAATAAGTGCCGATTCCCCGGATCGTGACGATGTTTGCCTCATTCGGATCAAAGAAGCCCTGCACAGCGCTGGCAATACCGTTTACCTGACTGAAGGTACCGATACCGAACAGTCCGACACAGACGCCGAAAAACGCAAACATTTTTGCGAGGGGTCTCCATTTTTTGCCCATACCTTTTTCGATATAATAGAAAGGACCGCCAAGGCTGTGATTATCCTGATCTACCACACGATATTTCACTGCCAACAGACCCTCTGCATATTTGGTAGCCATGCCGAGAAAGGCCGCTACGATCATCCAGAACAGTGCGCCGGGGCCGCCTGCACATACAGCGGTT
Organism: Eubacteriales bacterium; assembly: GCA_030526715.1. Taxonomy (GTDB): domain Bacteria; phylum Bacillota; class Clostridia; order Lachnospirales; family Lachnospiraceae; genus Marvinbryantia. The sequence continues at coordinate 15,361 of JAUNCG010000010.1, read as the reverse complement.
GCGACACCGACGATATTGCCGGTACCGATGGTGGCACTCAGAGCGGTACAGAGCGCTCCGAAGCTGGTGATCTCACCGTCGCCGTCTTCTTCGTTTTTGAACATCCAACGAAGAGCCAGAGGCAGGCATTTCACCTGTAGAAGACCAAGACGCGCGGTAAGAAGCAGGCCGCCGGCCATGATCAGGACCATGAGGGGAACGCCCCAGACAAGGTTGTCAACTTTTGTCAGAAACTGATTGATGATACTCCACATAATTTTTTCCTCCCGTGTCGCTTATGCGCGACAAAATTTGTTTTGGATTGCGAATCCGGAAGGGATTCACATTCTTGCAGAACGAGAGACATGGCGCACGGAAATGAGCGCAAGGAGAGGGGATTTCACAGAGTATGGAAAACGCGCCATACATAACAAAAAGAGCCCTCGCAAGGCTCTCCGCACAAAAAGATTCGAATGTGTAAACATCAGTCATGAGATGCACCGGGGCACGCTCATGCAGATAAACATTCTCTGTCCCTTTTGCCTGAGAGATTCACGCATCTGACAGGATGATGAAATTCATCACCGGGCTGTCTATAGAAATACGTGTTGCACCTTCGGCCTCCGGTCTTACCGGATGTCTCCAGAGATACGATCCATCTGCAGTTTTCACCTCCCCATGAGGCACCTGAGAGTGTTACTCCTTCGGTGGGCTTGCGCCGCTTTCCTGCAGACTTCATTTCGTGACTGCTATTTTCCTACTATAACGCACAACTGTCCGCGTGTCAAGGATATTTGAGAGAAATGTCGAAAAAACGTGCTTCGCACATTGAACCGCTTCCGGGGAAATGATATACTGGAGACTGACAAGAATTACATGTCACTAACGACAAATGTATAGGTATAGGAGAAGAATTATGACATTAGGGGATTTGAAGATCGAGGAATCCGCCCGGATCGTCAATGTCGGAGGAGAGGGAGCGCTGCGGCATCATTTTCTGGACATGGGATTGATTCCCGGTGCGCAGATCACGTTGGTGAAGTTTGCGCCAATGGGAGATCCGGTGGAGTTTCGTATTCACGGGTATGAGCTGACCCTGCGTCTGGACGACGCAAAACAGATCACGGTGGAAGCGTGTGGGGAGACTCGCGATGTCTGTTCCGGGTCGGAGACGGATACCGCATCCGGCGGTACGCGAATACCACATCCCGGACTGGGTGAAGGCGGCAAATATCACAGCAAAGCCGACGAACATCCGCTTCCGGACGGGGAGAAGCTGACCTTTGCTCTGGCGGGAAATCAGAATTCCGGCAAGACGACCCTGTTTAACCGACTGACAGGCGCTAACCAGCATGTAGGTAATTTCCCGGGAGTGACGGTGGATCGCAAGGATGGCGTGATCCGTGGTCATGACAATACGCTGATCACAGATTTGCCGGGGATCTATTCCATGTCGCCCTACAGCAGTGAGGAGATCGTGACCCGTGAATTTATCCTGCGGGAAAAACCAAAGGGCATCATCAACATCGTGGATGCCTCCAATATAGAACGTAATCTATATCTGACGATGCAGCTTATGGAATTGAATATTCCCATGGTAGTGGCATTGAATATGATGGATGAGGTGCGCGAGAACGGCGGCTCCATTCTGATCAATGAGATGGAGAATATGCTGGGAGTTCCGGTAGTTCCGATCTCCGCTGCAAAAAATGAGGGTATCGAGGAGCTGACAGACCATGCCATTCATCTGGCAAAATATCAGGAGCGACCCGGCCGGGTGGATTTCTGTGATGCGGAGGACGGAGGTGCCGGAAGCGCAGTGCATCGCTGTATCCATGCGATCATGCATCTGATAGAGGATCATGCAGAAAAGGCAGAGATCCCGGTGCGCTTTGCGGCTTCCAAGCTGGCAGAGGGAGATGAGCGGGTGCTGAAACGGCTGCATCTTGACCGGAATGAGCAGGAGATGCTGGAACATATCATTGCACAGATGGAGACCGAGCGTGGACTTGACCGGGCGGCGGCCATTGCGGATATGCGTTTTCAGTTTATCCAGAAGCTCTGCGATGCCACGGTGGTGAAGCCGAAAGAGAGCAGGGAGCATCTGCGCAGCAGAAAGCTGGATCGGATCCTGACCGGAAAATACACTGCGCTTCCCGCATTTGTTGCCATCATGGGTCTGGTATTCTGGCTCACCTTTCATGTGATCGGCGCTGGATTGCAGGCTCTGCTGGAAGCGGGCATTGGTGTCCTGACAGATCTGGCGGATCAGGCTATGACTGCGGCGAATGTCAACAGCGTACTGCAATCTCTGGTGATCGATGGCATTTTCAACGGCGTCGGCAGCGTGCTGAGCTTCCTGCCGATCATCGTGACGCTGTTCTTTTTCCTGTCCATGCTGGAGGACAGCGGATATATGGCCAGAATCGCTTTTGTGATGGATAAGCTGCTGCGCAAGATCGGATTGTCCGGACGAAGCATCGTCCCCATGCTGGTGGGCTTCGGATGTACGGTGCCGGGCGTCATGGCGAGCCGTACACTCTCCTCGGAGAGAGATCGTAAGATGACGATCCTGCTCACACCGTTTATGAGCTGTTCGGCAAAGCTTCCTATTTATGCATTTTTTACGGCAGCGTTTTTCCCGCACAACGGTGCGCTGGTCATGGTAGCGCTGTATTTCGGCGGAATCGTGGTGGGGATTCTGATGGCTCTGCTGATGAAAGGAACCATATTTAAAGGAGAACCGGTGCCCTTCGTTATGGAATTGCCGAATTACCGTATGCCGGGAGCCAAGAATGTGGCTCAGCTGCTCTGGGAGAAGGCCAAGGATTTCCTGCAGAGAGCATTTACCATTATCTTTGTAGCGACTATCGCGATCTGGTTCCTGCAGACCTTTGATTTTCGGTTTAACATGGTCGCGGATTCGAAGGATAGTATTCTGGCCGGCGTGGCCGGTGTGATCGCACCGATCTTTCGTCCGTTGGGCTTCGGCGATTGGAGGATATCTACAGCGCTGATCACGGGATTCATGGCGAAGGAGAGCGTCGTAGCGACCCTTTCCGTGCTGATTCCGTCCAAAGAATTGTTGATGACGGTTCTGACGCCTGTGACGGCGTCGGCGTTGCTGGTGTTCTGTCTGCTTTACACGCCCTGCGTTGCAGCGGTGGCCTCGATCAAGCGTGAGCTTGGAGGAAAATGGGCGCTCTTTGTGGCACTCGGGCAGTGTGCGGTGGCATGGGTTGCCGCGCTGGTGGTAAGAATCGTAGGAATGCTGATTTTATAAAAAATCAGGAAATAGTATTGACATTTACAGATATACCGCATATCATATGACGTGATAGTAGTTTTAAAGCTGTTATTCATGAAAGAATGATGAAAAAGGCAAACTTACTGAAAAGTAAGGACGCAAAGCCAAAGGGTCTAAGGTCGATGACTAAGACAGCCGGTTGCCACATTTTGAATCTGCTTTTCTCGTAGTGGATGCTTCGATAAGAGAGTGTCCGACAGATTAGAAAGTTTCATAATGTACGCGCAACCGCTTATATCTCTGGATGTAAGCGGTTTTTTGTTCGAGATAATAGAATAGTGAGGAGTAATATCTGTTATCGAAATGGCATTGCATACCCGTGGTGAACAAAAAGCAATTGTAGTTTGAGAGGAGAGAGTAGAGTGAAGAAGAGATCATTACGAACAGGTTGTGCCGCACTGGCGGCGCTTGTGCTGACGGTAGGTGTATTTGGTTACCAGAGAGAGAGTAAAGAAACAGGATCCCTGCCGGAGCTGGTATCCTATGTGGATACATTGGATGGAAGTATTACGATTCCTCGGGAGGAGGTGCCGTTGGCATCTGCGCCGGTGAAGGATACGAAGACGACCACAAAGACTTCTACAAAGAAGATCAAGATGAAGACGAAGGCTACAAAGACAGCCAAGACGACGACCAGAAAGACCGCGAGATCAGAGAAGACTGCAGTATCCGCGCAGAAAAGGGTAGAGACCAATACCACGATTCTGACAACGAAGCAGACCAGAACGAAACGGAATTCCAATATCAAGACCGTGAAGACAACCGTGAAGACGACGGTTACGACGATCACGACCGCGCTTTCGGGCGAGATGAAGGGACAGAAGGCGGAGGATGCCTCACAGCAGATTCGTCAGACCGAAGCGGTACAGGCTTCGGCGGGACAGTCGAAGGCTTCGATTCGCAGTCTTGCTCCGAAGACACATACGAACGTTCTGTCAGCGTTTGAACGGATGGGATTTACGGTGTCCATAAATCCTACAGCCAATTACAGTGGAAGATTCGATGCAAGAGCCCGGCTTATAGTTCTGCAGAAGAGTGGGGATGAGGCAATCTACCATGAACTCGGACATTTTGTATCCTTTGCAGCGGGCAATGTGGATGTGACACCGGAGTTTGGCACAATCTATGCGGCAGAGAAGGATGCGTTGGTTGCCAGCAGAAACAATAAAGAATACGTGACGTCCAGCGCGGAAGAGTATTTCGCAGAGTCTTATCAGGACTATGTAGAGAATCCGGCTGGACTGCTTGCGGCAAGACCGAAGACCTATGAGTTTATCGCAGCAGCGGTCATGAAGGTGACAGACGCACAGGCGGATGCATATAAGAATCTGTATACGGCGGCAGGCGTCTGGAGCTAAGCGGCAATAGACAAATTAAAACAAATTTTCGCAGAACAGGCGGTGGTAATCCCCCGCCTGTTTTTCTGTAAAAATCATAAAATCGGAAAGAAGCGCGGCGTTGCCGATTCGCGGTTTTTCGCTCAAAACTATAAGATGGTATCGACATGGAAAGCGGCAATATGATACACTGGAAAAAGCATAATATACATATTGTGAGCAATGGAACATATAGGGGTGTTTGGGTTTTGCGAAAGAAAGGAGAAGGGTATGATCAGTTTCGGCACGGGCGGCTGGCGTGCAGTCATCGGGGATGAATTTACAAGAGCTAATATTCAGCTTCTTGCAAAGGCGATGTCGGATAAGATGAAGCGGGAGCAGGTGGCAGAGGAGGGAATCGTGATCGGCTATGACCGGCGTTTCCTTTCTAAAGAAGCGGTAAAATGGGCCTGCGAGGTGTTTGCGGCGGAGGGCATTCATGTGTGGTTCGTAAACCGCTCTTCACCAACGCCGCTGGTGATGTTTTATGTGGAAAAGCATGCACTGCACTACGGTATGATGGTGACGGCGAGCCACAACCCTGCGATCTATAATGGATTTAAGGTATTCACCTACGGCGGACGTGACGCAAATGAGGAGCAGACCAAGGATATAGAACGCTATGCAGAGGCTGTGGAGGCATCCGGAAAGAAGATCGCCTATATTGATTATGAGCAGGCGAAGGAGCAGGGCCTTGTCACGGAATTTAATCCCATGAATGAGTATCTGGATAATATCATTGAGAATATCAATATGAAAGCGATCCGTGACAGAGGGCTGCACATAGTACTGGATCCCATGTATGGCGTGAGTCAGGTAGCTATGAAAACGATCCTGTCCACCGCGCGCTGCGAGATCGATCTGATCCATGAGACGCATGATACATTGTTTGGACGCCGTATGCCGGCGCCGAGTGAGGGAGCGCTCACAGAGCTGTGTACCTATGTGCGGGAGATGAACTGTGATCTCGGGATCGCTACAGATGGAGACGCAGACCGTCTCGGCGTAGTGGACGATACGGGAAAATATCTGCATGCGAATGATATTCTGGTGCTGCTGTACTATTATCTTCTGAAATATCGCGGCTGGAGAGGACCGGCGGTGCGAAATGTGGCGACTACCCATATATTGGATCGTATGGCGAAGGACTTCGGGGAAGTCTGCTATGAGGTTCCGGTAGGCTTCAAGCATATTTCGGCCAAGATGCAGGAGACTGGGGCGATCATCGGCGGCGAGTCGTCCGGCGGACTCACGGTGAGAGGACATATCCACGGCAAGGACGGTATCTACGCGGCTTCTCTTCTGGTGGAGATGATCGCTGTGACCGGAAAAAAGCTGTCAAGTCTTGCAAAAGAAATCGAGGATGAGTACGGCATGAGCCATATGGAGGAGCACTCCTTCCGTTTTACCCAGCAGCGCAAGGAAGAACTGGTGAAGATACTGTTCGAGGATAAGCTGCTGCCGGAGTTTACAGACGAGATCGAGAAGGTATCCTATCTCGACGGAGCAAAGGTATATTTCAAAAACGGCGGTTGGATCATCGCCAGATTTTCCGGCACGGAACCGCTGCTGCGTATTTTCTGTGAGATGGAGACGCAGGAGGCGGCCGGCAGGAGCTGCGATATTCTGGAGACGTTTCTGGAGTTAAAATAGTATAGGTTTTCGGAGTTGAAAATTTTCTAAATCTTAAATAAACATATCGTGGTATGCACGCATGCTTTGCGTACATCTACTATTACGACATGTTGCAAACCAAAAGGAAGCTCTAATCGTAATAAAGCAAGAATCAAGGTTATTTTTTTGAGAGATAAGGGTATGGTGAATCAGATTCTGGAGATGCCCGGCTATATGGGAGGACCGATCGACTGGAAGTCCGATACCCGGGCAATTATAACCATGTTCCTGCCGGTGCTGTGGCAGTACGAGGGCTTCTATTTTGTGATCATCACTACAGAACTGAACAATATTTCGCGGGATCCCTATGAGGTGGCGGAGCATACCTATGTGAGCCGGTGGCATCTGAGTAAGCTGCTGAACCGGCATATGCAGCAGAGCTTTTCGGAACAGAAAATAACTGGACTGGTCAAAAATGAAAAAACTGGCTATTTAAACCATATCAATTTCTGTTATCCTAGAGGAAATTCGAACAGCGGGAGGGACAGAGGATGAAAGAAAAGATGTCGGTTCAGAAGCTTTGTGTTGATGCGTTGATGATCGCGCTGGTATGTATCACCACAGCGGTGATCCAGATTCCGATTCCACTGGGCTATATGCATCTGGGGAATGTGACGATCCTTGCGGCTGGTGTGTTCTTCGGTCCGATGACCGGACTGCTCACGGGCGGGATTGGCTCCGCGCTGGCAGATCTGCTGACAGGATATGCTGTTTGGGCGCTCCCCACGCTGATCATCAAGAGCGTGATGGGATATGTGATCGGAAGGGCTGCTTGGAGCGTATGCCGGAATCCGCGGTTTACGAGGGTATCGGTGTTGCTGGGGAGCCTTGCGGGGCTGGCTGTGATGGTGATCGGCTATACCGTGTTCGGCAGCTTGCTCTATGGCAGTGTGGCTGCGGGACTGAGTCAGGTGCCGGGACTGGTGACGGAATCGGTTATGGGGTTGGCGGTATTCTATGTGATCGCAGCAGCCTTTACAGCCTCCCACGTGACGAAGCTGTTCGTGAGATTGAGCGAGTCATAATGCTTCGCTGCGGTATCCGTAACAGTCCATATGAGGATCATTAATATAGAAGGAAGTAATTTTCATGCAAACATCATCACATAATCGGCAGAAGAAGATTGCCGTCATCAACGATATATCCGGGTTTGGGAGATGCTCGATAGCAGTCTCCCTTCCTGTGATTTCCAAGCTGAAGGTGCAGTGCTGTCCGCTGCCGACCGCCATCTTTTCTAACCACACGGGCTTTGACCATTTCTTCTTCGATGACTATACGGCCAGAATGCCGGAATACATTGCTCACTGGGAGCGACTGGGGCTGGAATTTTCCGCGATCTATCCCGGATTTCTGGGCTCCAAGGAGCAGATCGCTATCGTGATCGACTTTATCCGCAGATTTCGCAGACCGGGGACGCTGGTGGTGATCGATCCGGTCATGGGAGATTACGGGAAACCGTATGCGACCTACACGCCCGAGATGTGTCAGGAAATGCGCCGTCTGGTGGAGTATGCGGATATTCTGACACCGAATCTGACGGAGGCCTGTATTCTGACAGATACGCCCTATCGTGAAAAGTGGACGAGAAGAGAGATCGCTGAGCTTGCGCATCGTTTGATGGAGCGCGGACCGAAGAAGGTAGTGATCACGGGCATTGTGCAGGGAGAGTTTATCGCGAATTTTGTCTGCGAGGCAGAGGGCGAGGAGCACTTTCTGCGCACGATCCGGGTCGGGACCCAGCGCTCCGGCACGGGAGACATTTTTGCCTCCATCATCGCGGCGGACGCGGTGAACGGGGTGGATTTTGCGGTTTCTGTAAAAAAAGCGTCCAACTTCGTCAAGCGCTGTATTCAGAGATCCATAGAGCTCGAGATTCCGGTGACGGACGGGGTGGCCTTTGAGGAAGTGCTGGATGAGTTGAAATAAACGGATATGGAATTGAGAGGAGAATGAGCCATGACCATTTTATACAAAGTACACAACAATCTTTATGTAAATCTTACAAATAAATGTCCCTGCGCATGTACCTTCTGTCTGCGCCAGACGAGAGATCACATGGAAGAGTCCGGTACCCTCTGGCTGAAACGGGAGCCGACGCTGGAGGAGATCATTGCGGACTTTGACAATTTCAACATGGACGATTATGAGGAGCTGGTATTCTGTGGCTTCGGTGAGCCTACGGAGCGTCTGGAGGTGCTGCTGAAGGTGGCAGAGTATGTGAAGAAGACGTGGCCGGGCAAGCCGATCCGTATTAATACGAACGGTCTTGCGGATCTGATCCATGGAGAGCCCACGGCACATCTGCTGAAGGGACTGGTGGACACGGTATCAATCAGCTTGAACACGCCGAATCCCGAGCGTTATCATGAGCTGGTGCGCAGCCGGTTCGGAGATGTGTCCTTTCAGGCAATGCTGGATTTTGCGAAAGACTGCACGAAATATGTATCTCACGTAGTGATGACCACGGTCTCCACCACGCTGACGGCACAGGAGGAGGCAGAGTGCGCGAGGATCTGCGAGGAACTGGGCGTGACCTATCGCATCCGCCCTTGGGAGGACTGAAGAAGCGACGGAGCGGTTGCCCGTAAAACTACACATAAAATGACCCGGAACAAAGGATCCTGTCAGGTGATCTTCGCCCGGGTCATTTTTATGAACCTGTATGCTCGTCGTGTCGATGATATTTCGGATCCGTCACACCACTGTAGGAGGCGGCGCAGTCATCATAAGCGTTATTTCGGAAATATTCATTCTCCCAATGATTCTCGGACTCCTTGCGGTAAATGCCCTGCTCAATCATAGAACGGCGCTCACGGAGACGCTCCTGTTCTACGAAGCTGAGATGCTTTTCGGATCTGCGTTCCCGGTCGCTCCAGAGCTTCACGCCGAAGGGACGGGAAGGATGTGTATTTACGGCATCCTCAAAGGGATTGCGGGTCTGTGTGCTGCGCGCCGCTGCAGAGGTATGAGATGCCTGCGCAGCCTTATGGGTATTCGGACGGTTGGGCGCGGCAGAGCTCTTCTGGTCGTCATCCTTTGCCAATAGATTCCGGATACCTTTGAAAAAAAGAATAAGAGCCAGCAGGCCGAGGAGAATGACCATGACGATCTGCATGAACAGGTCATCGGGTATCTGCTCAAATGAGGAATATTTGAAGTACCAGTACCCTTCATCAAGTACATTTCCGCCACCCTCCAGCACATAAGGCACGATCAGGAGCGAGGCAACAAACATGATAAACCCTTTCGCTTTTTTCTGCATAGATTTCATCCCCCTTTTTTGTTTCCATTATAGTTCTATCGGAGAAATCCTGCAAGAAAAGATCTGGATGAAAGGGGATTTTTCGGTAAAAGTTGTTCATTGCCATAACTGCAAAGCGGTGCTATAGTAGTTGGGGATCTGGAAAGACGACAAAGAAAGGACAAGAAATGATACAGGAAATCAAACCACATATTTATGATAATCAATATACTCCGGTACCGCCGACACCGCAGGATTATGTTATGTTCTATGAGCAGGGCAGGATCCTGCTGAGGGAACAGGCGGAGCGCATCGCCTATCTGACGGTGGCGGAGTTGGAAGAGCGACAGCCGGAGGCGGTGAAGGCGCTGATCTACCTGTTTGCGGAGGATGATCATCATTTTTATCTGACGCAGGAGATAGCTATGGAGAGGTTCCCGGAATACCGGATGGAGACTCTGGGATTTCTGCGTATGGCGAGACCTAAGGATCTGGCGTTTTTGGGAGTGACGGGACATCAGCTGGCAGTCTGGTATCGCAGCCGCAGATTTTGCGGACACTGCGGTACGCCGATGAAACGGGATGCGAAGGAGCGTATGCTGTTTTGTGAAAAATGCGGACAGCAGGAGTATCCCAAGATCTCTCCGGCGGTGATTGTGGGGATCCGCAACGGAGAAAAGATACTCATGACCAAATATGCGGGGCGCGCATATACGAACTACGCGCTGATCGCGGGATTTGCGGAGATTGGAGAGTCCATCGAGGACACGGTCCGGCGCGAGGTGATGGAGGAGGTCGGCCTGAAGGTGCAAAACATCACCTTTTACCGCAGCCAGCCATGGTCCTTTTCTGACACGCTGCTGATGGGATTTTTCTGCGATCTGGACGGAGATGACAGGATCACGCTGGATCGGGAGGAGCTGGCGGTGGGCGAGTGGATCGACCGTGACAAGATCGAAGATAACGGGGAGCACATCAGCCTGACGAAAGAGATGATGCTGCGCTTCCGGGACGGACTGGACCGGGTGCCGTACACAGAATGAACCGGGCGAAAAATGTCGGAAAAGCCTTGAAAATTCAATATATCCATTGTATAGTAAAAGCAAATTTATAAAAAATTAAGAAATGGAGGATTAGTATGAGCAAAACAAAGTCTTTTTTCGGTGAGTTCAAAGAGTTTGCGCTGAAGGGCAATGTAGTCAGCATGGCTGTCGGTGTCATCATCGGTGGTGCATTTCAGAGCATCGTTACTTCCCTGCTGGACAACATCATCAATCCGGTGATCGGATGCTTCAATGTGGGAGGTTTCAATAGTCTGGCGATTCATGTAGGCAGCGCTGATCTGATGGTAGGTCAGTTCATCATGGATGTGATCAACTTCCTGATCATGGCATTCGTAGTATTCATGATCGTGAAGGCGATGAACAAGGCGATGAGCATGGGTAAGAAAGAGGAAAAACCGGCAGATCCGACGACGAAGGTATGTCCGTTCTGTCAGAGCGAGATCGACATCAAGGCGACAAGATGTCCGCACTGTACTTCTCAGCTGGATAAGTAAGACGGGCGTTTGAGGAGATATGAGAAAATGAAGAAATTGGTAAAATGGGCGGCAGCTCTTTTCGCACTGGTGCTTCTGGTATCTGCACCGGCATATGCTCAGGAGGAGAGCGGCGCACAGACAAAAATCAGCAATACATACAACATTTTGCTGATCGGTGTGGATCGCAGGGACGATTCATGGAGCGGAAACTCTGATGTGATGATTCTGGTAACGGTAAACTATGATAAAAAGGCGATTTATCTGACCTCCTTCCTGCGGGATCTGTATGCGGATATTCCGGGGATCGGAGTGGAGAAGCTGAATGCTGCCTGCGCCAACGGCGGAGCGAAGCTGTGTGTGGAGACCATTGAGAGCAATTACAACGTTCAGATCGACAATTATGCTATGGTAGATTTCAATTCCATGATCGCGGTGGTAGACGCCATCGGCGGCATTGACATGGAGATCACGGAGGATGAGCGCAATGTTGCGAACGATTACATTCGCGTGATGTGCGAGAGCAACGGAGAGCCGGCGTCTGAGCACACGATCACACAGTCCGGGCAGATTCATATGGACGGATATCAGGCTGTGGGATTTTCCAGAAACCGCTACAGCGGACAGGGTTCGGATTTTGGCAGAACAGAGCGTCAGCGTAAGGTGCTGAATGCGATCTTCGATGAGCTGAAGTCCAATGCAGTGGCTTCCGCGGTTCCGCTGATGGAGAGCGTTCTCTCTTATGTAGATCATGATATCAGCTATCTGAAGATGGTGAAGCTGCTGGCGCAGGCGCCGGAGGTGCTTGAGTATGATGTGGTACAGCAGCATATTCCATATGACGATATGTATTATTCACAGAATGAGATTCTGATTCCGACAGATATGCAGGAGACCATAGCGAAGCTGCAGGAGACTATTTACGGTTAAAAAGATCCCGATGTCAGAGGACATCGGGATTTATATTGCGCTTTTTCAAGCGATATTTCAAAAACAGATTCATCAGATAGCCGAGGATCGCGGCGGTCGGCACGCTGAGGAACATCCCAAGCACACCGGCGAGACTGCCGCCGAGGGTGATGGAGATGATGATCCACAGAGGCTTGACCCCGACGCTGTCACCCATGATCTTCGGACCGAGGAACAGACCGTCAAACTGCTGAAGGATAAAGATCAGAAACAGGAAGCCGAGAGCCTTTACGGGACTGACCATCAAAAGCACCAGAACGCCCGGTACGGCGCCGATGAAGGGACCGAAATACGGGATCATATTGGTGACGCCCACGATGACACTGATCAACAGGGCATATTCCATACGGAAAATGCTCATCAGGATAAAACAGAGCAGTCCGATGATCAGAGAGTCGATAGATTTACCTACGATGAAGCTGGTAAACAGTCGGTTACATTCCCGCAGGATCATGATGATGGTGTCGATGAACTGCTCCGGTACGATACTGTAAATGATCAGCTTGAGGTGGTGCTTCAGCAGCTTTTTATCCACCAGCATGTAGACAGATACGATGATGGCGATGACCAGATTCAGCAGAGCGTTCAGCAGGGACACAGAAAATGTGTAGAGCGCCGGAACCAGATTGCTGGCGAACTGACGCAGGGTGCTGATGACATCCGGCAGCGCATTGTTGACAGCCTTCTGGATCGCGGAGACGTCGGTGTTCGGGAACCGCTCCTGCAGCTTTGCGAAAAACTGATAGGAGGTCTGATAGAGCTTTGGCAATCCATTGATCAGCTCCGTGATACTGTTGATGATCTGCGGCACGATAAATATCAGACATACCAGCAGCAATCCGATGACCAGAAAGTAAGCGATCAGCATCGAGAGCAGCTTACACAGCTTCCCGCTGCGTACATGGCAGAAGCGGTGCAGCAGAGAGGAAAGATGCTTGATCACGGGATTCAGCATAAAGGCGATCAATACGCCAAGGATAAACGGCATCAGAACACTGAAAACGGAACGAAGACCGTTCGTGACGGCGTGGGGCGTCATAATGACGCGGGCGATCAGTACCGCGCAGGTGATGACGATCAGAACATAGATCGAAATGGTGAAATATTGATTGTTCGGCATGAATTTTTTGGGCCTTCGATCGTTCTGCGGCTTCTTGGGAGTCAGAGTATTTTTTTCCATAAAAATGCTTCCTTATATAATGAATATATAATGCAGGATAAAACCTGTTTCTGAAGACAGTATAGCGTTTTTGAAGAGGTCGCGCAAGGCTTTCTTCAGACAATGCATGCGGGTGAGGACTTGCCATGACATTATCCTGCCAAAATGTGTTGAAAATGTGAAAATTGTATAAAATATATGCAAAATATATAAAATAAATTGTAGAAAATTGGGGGTTGCAATTATATTGATATTATAATATAATCTTTTTTGTTCCGAGGGAACAGCACAGAAAACGAAATAAGCGCGACTAGCTCAGCTGGCAGAGCACCTGACTCTTAATCAGGGTGTCCAGGGTTCGAACCCCTGGTCGCGCACTATAAAGTATCGGTTTTGCAGACTAAGAGCTGCGGGGTCGGTGCTTTTTTTATGTCTTTTTACGTCATAAAATATCTATTGAATTTCAGAAAATTAATTTATGTGTAAAAAAATTACACTTATAATTGACGCGTATATAAATTGCATTTATAATATGCTTATTAAGGAGGGAATAGATAATGCTGACAAAAATGTATGTAACAAATTTTCTTTCATTTATAAACAGAACAGAATTAGATTTTACTGCATCTAAATATACGATATTGGGAAATACAAATGTTTATGATTACAAGACACTTAAAGGAGCATTATTTATTGGACCGAATGCTTCCGGAAAATCAAATGCACTAAGAAGCATCGCTTTTATTATTAAAATGATAAAAGGAGAAGGGGTTGCATTTGGAAATTACCGTTGCATGTTTTCGAATAATCCGGTTAGTACGGTAGAATATGAATTTAAGTTTGAGGATAAAAAAGTTATATATGAAATTGAGTATAATGTTCAGTCGAATAGTATTGCAGAAAATCTCAAAATAAATGATGTTACTGTTTTAAATAGACAGGGAAATGTTGGAGAACTTAGAATAGGTTCCAATGTGACTGTTGATGAACAGGTTGACAGTGAGACATTGTTCTTACGCACAGCGTCGTTTAATACAGGACGTTTTCCGCAAGAGCCAACTCTCAGAAAACTTATGGATTTTTTGCAGAATTCATATGTTATTGATGGATATCATCTTGGGGCGCCATTTGGAAAAACAATCAATAGATATGCCGAAGAGTTCGGGGTTGATAAAATAAACCAGTACCTTGAGCTGTTTGGTTATGACTTTAGTGTTGAATATGGTTCTGAGTGTGAGGGAGCAGGATTAAAGGTGGTTATTGGAGAAGATAAAAAAGCTGTTTTCTTTAAAAGAAAGAGCTTCCCAATTCCGAACATTATTATTAATGAGTCACAAGGCAATCAGGTCTTTGCTGATTTGCTTCCCAACTTAATTAGTATTATAGAAAAACCGGGAATGCTGATTATTGATGAATTTGGGAATAGTCTCCATAATAAACTGGCAGAAAAGATTATCAAATTTTTTATGGAGAATGCAAGGAATTCACAAATTTTTATTACCTCGCATGATACAAATTTGATTTCAAATTCTGTGTTTAGACCGGATCAGATTAATTTGATCAATTTCAAGGGCAAAAATGGAAGTCAGGTGGAGAGAGTTTCGCAGTATAAGCCAAGGGAAGCACAAAATTTGGAAAAAATGTATCTTGGAGGTATGTTTGAGGGATTGCCGATATATGAGAAAATATGAAATTGATAAAACGAGGAATATTGGTAATGTAGTCTTTGTCGTTGAGGGAGGACGACCGGATACTGGTGGAACCGAGTTGAGATTATTGAAAAAAATATTTGCAGATATTTTAGAATATGAGGTTCAGGAGTTAAGACGAGGGAGTGAAGAATTTATTGGACATGGACCA
>JAUNCG010000010.1:0-249 GCA_030526715.1 Eubacteriales bacterium | reverse complement strand
CAATATTCCTCGTTTTATCAATTTCATGTATTTGCATTAAATCTTCCTAAAAATCAATTGACACAGCTAACAGAGGATTCGATAGATGAATTGTTTAGGAGATTAAAGGAAGAGTTTAACGTAAAGCCAGAAGACTGTCCAATTTTTTTCTTATATGATAGAGATGTTAAAAGCTATCGCTTAAACGAACTTAGCCCTTGTAGGAATGGCTTTGTTAGAATTGGGCGTAATTATAGAGCGTGAGGAAAA
>JAUNCG010000120.1 GCA_030526715.1 Eubacteriales bacterium | reverse complement strand
TACCTATACAGCAACCGTGAATGTGACCGTGACCGGGCCTCTGAAGGAGAAGATCACCTCCATTAAAAGAAAAAGCGGAAGTCAGGTATATCTGAAGTGGCAGAAACAGGCAGGAGTTACCGGATATAAGGTATATTATCGCAAAAGCGGATCCGGAAAGTATAAAGCGATCAGTACGACACGGAATGCCAAGCAGAACACCTACACATTTAAGGGATTGAAGAAAAAGACGACATATCAGTTCAAGGTACGTTCCTTCATTACCGTAAATGGCAAAACCTACTATGGACCCTACAGTGCGGTGCGTAAAATTAAAACAAAATAACAATTGACGAATGGCACCGCCTATGATATTATACTTGAGTATGCCGCATAATGAGGTTCAAGCGTGAGAGATTCTCACCACCGCAGTTAGCGAGTAATGATTATAGGAGGTGCCATATGTACGCAATTATTGCAACAGGTGGTAAGCAGTACAAAGTTTCCGAAGGCGATATCATTAAAGTAGAGAAGCTTGGTGTCGAAGCAGGAGAGTCTGTTACCTTTGATAACGTTCTTGCAGTGAGCAATGACGGTCTCAAGGTTGGTGCTGATGTAGCCGGTGCTACAGTAACTGCTAGCGTTGTTAAGAACGGCAAGGCTAAGAAGGTTATTGTTTACAAGTATAAGAGAAAAACCGGATACCACAAAAAGAACGGTCACAGACAGCAGTACACTCAGGTTAAGATCGAGAAGATTAATGGTTAATCTGTAAGATTATGACACGAGTTACATTTTTCCAGAATTCTGACGGGCAGTGTGTAGGATTTACATGTCACGAGCATGCAGGATATGCGGAGGAAGGCGAGGATATTGTCTGTGCCGCCATTTCTGCACTTGTATTTAATGCTGTGAATTCCATTGAGGCCTTTACGGATGATCAATTTACGGTGGATGCGGATGAGGCATCTGCAAGTATAGAGTTTCATCTGGAGAAGACTCCGAGTAAGCAGTGTCAGTTGCTTCTGAGTTCGCTCATTCTCGGTTTACAGGGGATTGAGGACGGACAATATTCAGATTTTATTGATATCATATTTGAGGAGGTGTAAGAGCATGTTTAATATGAACCTTCAATTTTTCGCTCATAAAAAGGGAGTAGGTTCTACCAAGAACGGTAGAGATTCCGAGTCTAAGAGATTAGGTGCGAAGAGAGCTGACGGACAGTTTGTAAAAGCCGGCAACATCCTTTACAGACAGCGTGGAACAAAGATCCATCCGGGCGTGAACGTAGGTCGCGGCGGTGATGATACTCTGTTTGCACTCGTTGATGGAGTTGTAAGATTCCAGAGAAAGGGACGCGATAAGAAGCAGGTTTCTATCGTTCCGGTAACTGAAGAGTAAGGTTTAAAGTTGGCTTCAAATCTGATGGTTTGAAGCCGCTTTTTGCTATATAGGGAGAAAAATATGTTTGCAGATAGAGCAAAGATTACCATATGCTCCGGTAAAGGAGGAGACGGTCATGTCAGCTTCCGAAGAGAGCTGTTTGTGGCGGCCGGAGGACCGGATGGCGGAGACGGCGGAAAAGGCGGAGACGTTATTTTCGAAGTAGATAAGGGGATGACGACCCTTGGCGATTATCGTCATAAGCATAAGTTTTCGGCTCAGCCGGGTGAGAACGGAAGCAAACAGCGTCGTCACGGAGCCAATGGAGCTGATATCGTTTTGAAGGTACCGGAGGGTACTGTGATCAAAGAGGCAGAGAGCGGTAAGGTGATCGCCGATATGTCCGGAGATAATATGCGTCAGATCGTACTTCGCGGCGGAAAAGGCGGTCTTGGCAATATGAATTTTGCTACGGCTACCATGCAGGTGCCGAAGTATGCGCAGCCGGGAAAGCCCGCGCAGGAGCTCATCATTACACTGGAGCTGAAGGTGATCGCCGATGTGGGACTCGTCGGGTTTCCGAATGTCGGAAAGTCTACGCTGCTTTCCAGAGTTACAAATGCCCGCCCGAAGATAGCCAACTATCATTTCACGACGCTGAGTCCGAATTTGGGTGTGGTTGATATGGAAGGCAGAGGCTTTGTCATTGCGGATATACCGGGGCTGATCGAGGGTGCCTCTGAGGGTGTCGGACTCGGCCATGAGTTTCTTCGTCATATTGAGAGAACAAAGGTGATGATCCATCTGGTGGATGCGGCCGGTACGGAGGGACGTGACCCCATCGATGATGTATATAAGATCAACGCAGAGCTTCGTGCCTATAATGAGGAATTGGCATCACGTCCGCAGGTGATTGCTGCGAATAAGGTGGATGTGATCTATCCGGGAGATGAGGATCCGGTACAAAGGCTGAAAGACGAGTTTGAGCCGCAGGGCATCCGCGTATTCCCGATTTCCGCAGTCAGCGGTAAGGGTCTGAAGGAATTGCTGTACTATGTGCGCAATCTGCTGGATACGCTGCCGGATGAGCCCATCGTGTTTGAACAGGAGTTTTTCCCGGAGGAGATTCATGTGGCGGATAATCTGCCGTTTACCGTGGAAAAATCTGAGACAGAGGAACACACCTTTATCGTAGAAGGACCGAAGATCGAGAAGATGCTTGGATATACAAATCTGGAGTCGGAGAAGGGATTTTTATTTTTCCAGAAATTCCTGAAGGATTCCGGTATCTTGGAGAAGCTTGAGGAAGCGGGCATCGAGGAGGGCGATACCGTCCGGATGTATGG
>JAUNCG010000119.1:348-2720 GCA_030526715.1 Eubacteriales bacterium | reverse complement strand
GGAGGTTATCTGACGACATTTGATGAAAATGGCTGTAGGAAAGAAGAGGAAGATAAATATATTGTCACGCAGACAAGAATGATCTGGGCATATTCTGCTTATGCAAGAAAGATGGGTCACAAAGAGTATCTGCCAATGGCAAAACAGGGTGTAGAGTTTTTCATACGTCATTTTTGGGATGAAAAGAATGGTGGATGGTATTGGAAGGTTGCAAGAGACGGAAGCCTGTTAGACAATGGAAAGGTCGTGTATGGACAGACCTTTGCCATCTATGCATTAGCGGAATATACATTAGCCAGTGGGGATCAGATTGGAAAGGAATATGCGTGCAAAACCTTTGATCTGATGCAGAAATACTGCGCAGATACACGGTATGGGGGATATTATGAAAATTTGGAAGCTGACTGGAGCATTTCGGAACCCGGGTTTGCAGCAGGAGATTTGAAATCTCTGGATATTCATATGCATACACTGGAGGCGTTTACTACACTATATGAGTGTACCGGAGAAGAAATCCATAAAAGGAAGCTGTTGGAGATAATCGATATTGTATTAGATCACATGGTAGATCATGAAGCCAATTGTGGTCGTAATCAATTCGGGTTAGATTTCCGGGTAAGACCGGCAATCAATATTCGCAGAACGTGGAATGCAGAGCGAGAGACGGGTGAGGTGATCGAACAGCCGACGGATACTACGTCATACGGACACAATGTGGAACTGGTATGGTTGTTAAATCGTGCAGCACAGATCATGAATCTGCCGTCGGACACCTATAAGAAGATGACAAGAAATCTGTGTGACCATGCTTTAAAATATGGTTTTGATTATGAAATGGGCGGTGTATTTAGAGATGGACCGCACGAAGGCGCTCCGATGGTACGAGACAAGG
This sequence comes from Eubacteriales bacterium, assembly GCA_030526715.1. Taxonomy (GTDB): domain Bacteria; phylum Bacillota; class Clostridia; order Lachnospirales; family Lachnospiraceae; genus Marvinbryantia. The sequence continues at coordinate 1,828 of JAUNCG010000119.1, read as the reverse complement.
AATGGTGGCAGAATTGTGAATCTCTTGTGGGATTTTTAGATGCATATGAATATCTCGGAGATGAAAAATATCTGGATGCATTCCTGAAAAACTGGAAATTTGATACGACATATATGATCAATCATGAAATCGGAGAGTGGAGACAACTACTCAAAGAGGATGGCACGGTGATCATTCCACAGATAGGAAATCCATGGAAGGCTATGTATCATACGGGAAGAGCTATGATGGAATGTAGAATGCGTCTGGAAAAAATATTGGAGAGTGAGTAAACTTGACAGGAAGGATTTTTAATGTTCAGCGATTCTCAGTCCATGACGGGCCGGGAATACGTACCACAATATTTTTTAAGGGGTGTAATTTACGCTGTATGTGGTGTCATAATCCGGAGTCTTATCTGCCACAGCCGCAAATACAGTATTTTGCGGAAAAATGTATCGGCTGCGGAGAGTGCATGCGGGTCTGTGAGCATGGTATTTACATAAAGGACGGTCACAGAATAGGCATAGAGCATTGTGTATTATGCAGAAAATGTGAGGATGCCTGCATGAGTGGAGCATTGAAATTTGCAGGTCAGGAATACACGGCAGAAGAAGTAATAGAAATTGTTTTGAGAGATCAGGATTATTATCGCAATTCCGGAGGAGGTGTGACCGCTTCCGGAGGAGAGCCGTTGCTTCAGCATGAGTTTATCTGTGAATTATTTCGGAAGCTAAAGAAAAATCAGATATCCACAGCACTTGATACAGCAGGAAATGTGGATTTCAAGCGATTTGAGGAGGTTCTTCCGTGGACAGATCTGGTATTGCTGGATTTGAAGATCATGGATGAGGAGCTGCATAGAAGGTATACAGGAAGTTCTAACAGACAGATTTTACAAAATGCGAAGCGACTGATGGAAGTCGGACAACGAATGCATATCCGGGTTCCGGTGATTGCCGGAGTTAATGATACCTCGGAAAATGCCGAAGCATTAAAGGCATTTATTGATGGAGCTACAAACGTGGAAGAAATACGGTTTCTTCCTTATCATAATATGGGATTAGCAAAAGCGAGAAGTGTTGAAATAGACATGAGGACATTTGTCTCGCCGGATGAAGAGCGGATGAAGCAGATTCGGTCAATATTTGGAGAGATTGCAAAATAATACAGAGTAAAAGGAGAGCATATATGGTTAGGAAGATGAGTGAATCGCTGGAAAAGAGGATTGCAGCTGGTATTCGAGGCGGAAAAATTGTTTGAAGGAGAGGGAAATGCGGTCAGATATGCGCATACGCTGGAGCATATATTGAAACATATGACACCGGTGACAGGAGAAGGAGCGATTGCAGGTGAAGTAAAGCTGCGGATTCCCACAACGGAGGAAGAAGAGCATATTTTGAAAGAATATCACAGATGGTGGGATATTCCTACAGAGGAGAGGGCAAAGCAGATTTTGTTTTACTATTCTGAGGGATGGTTAAAGTGCAGACCTCCTTTT
>JAUNCG010000119.1:0-338 GCA_030526715.1 Eubacteriales bacterium | reverse complement strand
CGATCTTGGTCTTGGCGGAATGAGAGAGAGAGCCGAAGGACGTTTGCGTGAAGAAGCTACTGCAGACCAGCGAGAATTTCTAAACGGAGCAGTCATCTGCTATCGAGCGGTCAGCGGCTACATTCGTCGTCTGGCTGATCAGGCAAAAGCTGAGAGCAGGTTGGAGTTGGCAGAGGATCTGAATCAGATTGCAGAGGGCAAAGCAAAAACGTTCCAACAGGCACTTCAGTTGATTTGGATCATCGTACTGATTTTACAGAAGGTATGCGGATGCGGTGTTTTGAACTTTAGTCGTATGGATCAGTATCTGTTGACACGTTATCAGAGAGATTTGGATA
>JAUNCG010000009.1:6256-54560 GCA_030526715.1 Eubacteriales bacterium | reverse complement strand
TAAGGTACAGTTCCTAAAAAATTAACTTTTTAGAATCTTTCAAGGTTGTATCACTATTCAATTACCAAAGTTCTTTCATCGCAGCTCAGCGCTGCAACTTTTGTATACTAACACATCTTTCAGTGTCTGTCAACAACTTTTTTATTTTCAAAAGCTATTGAACGGAGAAGGAGGGATTTGAACCCTCGCGCCGCTATTAACGACCTGCACCCTTTCCAGGGGTGTCCCTTCAGCCATCTTGGGTACTTCTCCACGTCTGAATACTATCTTATAAAATTATGCCACACTCTTCATTCACCAGAACACTCTGCTGTTATGATCTGTGTGTAGCGGAGAGAGTGGGATTCGAACCCACGCGCCCTTGCGGACAAACGGTTTTCAAGACCGCCTCGTTATGACCACTTCGATACCTCTCCATGTCTGCGTCCGTCCGTTCCGTAAGGAGCGTTTGCTTTCATCCGAAACGCAAGAGTTATATTACCATCACATTTTCAATTTGTCAACTACCTTTTTCACTTTTTTGAATTTTTATCGAAAATATTTCAAGTATCCACCGTTTACACGGTTTAGCCAAGCAATAGCTCCGCAATTTTCAGGTCTTCCGGAGTCGTGATCTTGATATTCGCATAGCTTCCCTCTACCAGTCGAACTCTGTGCTCCGTCATACTCTCTACCGCCATGGCGTCATCCGTCACGGTAAGCGTTTCCCCGCGATCCAGCGCTTCCATCAGCTTCTGATATGCTCCATATACTAGCTCATATCGAAACACCTGAGGCGTCTGTATCTGCCAGACAAAAGCTCTGGGCGGTGTACATTTTGCAAATCCTTCCGGATCGCTGATCTTAATCGTGTCTTTTGCAGGCATACCGACAACACATGCTCCCGCTTCCTCCACTGCCGTTCTGGCACGTTCCAGAATCGGCTGATCCAAAAACGGACGTGCCCCGTCATGAATATAGACGTATGCACTATCCTGAACCGCTTTCAATCCACACCATACAGAATCGTACCGTTCCGCCCCTCCGGAAATGATCTGTGTTACCTTTGTCAGATTGTATTTTTCTACGATCTCAGTCCGGCAAAATGCGATATCTTCCTCCCCTGCTACCAGAATCACCTCATCGATAAACGGACATTCCTGAAACGCCTTTAGAGAATAATATATCACCGGTTTCCCCTTAATAAGAAGATACTGTTTAGATACCGCCGTTTTCATACGTTTTCCACGTCCTGCCGACAATACGATCGCTGTACTCTTATCCTTCATATCTTTCTCCCAATTTCAGATTCGGCACTGCATTCAGATCCAATCCATGACGCACCCCGTTGATAAACTCATAGTATGCCGCGGCTCCGATCATAGCCGCGTTATCTGTGCAAAGGATCGGTGACGGATGATAAAACTTCACATGATTTTTCTCGCAGGCCTCCTGCATGGCTCCACGCAGAGTTGAATTTGACGCTACTCCGCCAGCAATGGCAAGCTTATCAAAGCCATACTCCTTTACTGCCATCATTGCATGTTCCACCAGCACGTCCGTAACCGCTTTCTGGAAGGATGCCGCCACATCCGCCTCCACAATGTTCTCTCCCTTCATTTTGCATCCGTTCAGATAATTTAAAACCGCTGATTTCAAACCGCTGAAGCTGAAATCATAGGGAGCATCTGCCACATGAGCCTTCGGAAAACGGATTGCCTCCGCATTTCCCTCTTTCGATAAACGATCGATCTTTGGTCCGCCCGGATAGCCAAGTCCGATAGCGCGGGCAACTTTATCAAATGCCTCGCCGGCGGCATCATCTCTTGTCTTGCCGATAATACGATATTTGCCGTAGTCCTCTACTACGACCAGATGTGTGTGCCCTCCGGAAACCACCAGACATGCAAATGGAGGCTCCAGATCTTTATTCTCGATATAATTAGCGGATATATGACCTTCGATATGATGTACGCCCACCAGCGGTATTTTACGTGCATAGCTGATCGCTTTGGCCTCCGCCACGCCCACCAGCAGCGCTCCGACAAGTCCCGGCCCATAGGTCACACCGATGGCGTCAATGTCATCCAGCGTCACCTGCGCCTCTGACAGCGCCTCCTCAATAACCTGATTGATTTTCTCAATATGCTTTCTTGAAGCAATCTCCGGTACAACGCCCCCGTAAAGCTTATGCAGATCGATCTGTGAAGAGATAATATTCGACAATACTTCACGTCCGTTTTTCACAACCGCAGCAGCCGTCTCATCGCAGGAACTTTCAATTGCCAGAATCAATACATCTTTTTTCATTTCTTTCCCTCTATTCATCCTCAAACATCAACTCGACGGATTTTCCGTCTTTTCCCGGATACGCATTCGGGAAAATCTTCGTCACTCCACTCATAAACTCTTCCGGATACGAAAGAGACGGACTATAGTGCGTCAGCCACAATTCCCGCACGTTTGCTTTTTGAGCCAGCTTCGCTGCCTCGTAAAAGGTCATATGCTTGTGTTCCACTGCCTTCTCCTCTTTGCCCGGCTCTCCATACATGCCTTCACAGATAAACAGGTCTGCATCTGCCGCATTTTCCACAATAGATGGTGTCGGACGTGTATCGGTACAGTAAGCAAGCTTGATGCCCTTGCGGTTCGCGCCAAGCACCATGTCCGGTGTATATACTCTTCCATCAGCCTCTATCGTCCGCCCCTTCTGAAGCGGATTCCAGTATTTCATGGGAATCTCCTGTGCGCGTGCTCTCTCTACATCAAACTTCCCCGCTCTGTGAATCTCTACCGCATACCCATAGCAAAGAACGTTATGATTCACCCGGTATGCCGTGATACAGTACCCATTAATCTCAATCGTCTGACGCGGTCCCTGTATCTCGATAAACTTAATCTCAAAAGGAAGCTCCGGCGCGATCACGCGCAGAGCATTCACTACCCGCTCCAGTCCCTTCGGCCCGATCATAGTCAGCGGCTCTGTTCGCATGGCATTCCCCATGGTCAGCAGCAGCCCCGGCAGCCCGCTGATATGATCTCCATGATAATGTGTAAAGCAGATCACATCGATCGGTTTGAAGCTCCATCCCTTTTCCCGAAGAGCAACCTGTGTCCCCTCTCCGCAATCTATCAAAACGCTGCTTCCGTTATAGCGCAGCATCAAAGAAGTCAGCCAGCGATAAGGCAGCGGCATCATGCCTCCGCATCCCAGCAAACAAACATCCAGCATATCTCACCTGTCCCTTCCCGGGAATCTACAGCAGCTCTGTCGGTTCCGTCACTGTCGGTGGAATCCGAAATTGTTTCATCAATTTCTCACAGCACTCCTCGCACAGATCAAACTCCACCATCATCCCGTCCTGTTCCGAAAAGTATCCCCACTGTTTTCTGACTGAAAGCACATCCTCCAGCAGCATATCATTCTCCATGGGGATCTCTTTTCCGCACATATTGCAAAATAAACGATTTTCTTTTTTCATCCTTATCCTCCCATAGCCATATCATCTTTTCAGCTTCAAGAGAATTATACAAAACATTTTCAAAAAATCCTATCGGAAATCACTGTCAACGACGCCACATTATAACAGCATTCTCCTGAGGTTTCTCATAAAAATTCTTACGAATTCCACAATTTTCAAATCCAAGGCTCTCATACAGATGCAGCGCCGCACGATTACTCTCACGCACTTCCAACGTAAATGCGGTGATCCCCCGTTGTTCTCCCCTGTGCATAAGCTCTGTGAGCATGGAACGGGCAATCCCACGTCCGCGGTATGCTTCGTCCACCGCCACATTCGTGATATCCGCCTCCTCAAAGGACTGAAGAAATCCGCAATAGCCCACTACCTTCCCGTCAAAATATACTGACAGATACAGCGTATCCATAGAATTCATGGAATCCAGAAACCCCTTTCTCGACCACGGCTGTGAAAAAATCACATTCTCTATACAACACACCTGCGACAAATCCGACTCCGTCATCTCCCGTATCTGCCACGATAATTCCGACATATCCGGCGCAAGCTCTGCCTGTCGGTCACCATTTTTCATCGTTCCTGTCTCTCCCACTCTCAGCCTATGCGTTCTTTTGCTTCTCGGCGCGCTCACGCTCAGCCTGTGACAGACGCAGATAATCCGGCTCATGCTCTGCGGCAGACTCCATTTTGCCCTCCAGTGCATATTGGAACCCCAGCGCAGCCACAGCTCCCGCACGCTGACGGCTCATATGTGCCGGTGCGAACAGATACGGAACTCCGATTTTTTCTTCTATGACGCTTTTGTATACCGGGACGCCATCTCCCAGAAAAATCACTTCGCGCCCGATGACGTTCAGCTTTTCCAGAAGCTCCTCAACGCCAATCGCCATCTGTCCCTCCAGCCGATGCAGTGTATTCCCCTCGAATTCGTAGATTCCCGTATAGACCTGACTCCTGCGGGCGTCCATCAGCGGACATACCAGCTTATCCGTACCGCACAGATTATACGCCAATCCATCTACCGTCGGAACCGAAATCAGCGGCTTCTCCAGCGCCAGTCCCAGTCCTTTTGCTGTCGCCGAACCGATGCGCAGTCCCGTGAAGGAACCCGGACCTGCCGCCACCGCAATGGCATCTACCGTACTCAGATCCATCTCCGTCATCCTGACGATCTCATCCAGCATTGGCAGCAACGTCTGAGAATGTGTCTTTTTATAATTTACGGAATACTCTGCCAGCATCTGTTCATCCTCAACAATAGCTACGGACGCTACCAGCCCTGAACTGTCAATTCCCAGTATTTTCATAGTTTACCTCGATTCTTCGATAATCAAATCCTTTTTCCAAATCCTTCTCAATGGTGATCCAGATCGTCTGCGGCGGCATGATCTCCTCTATCAGATTCGCCCATTCCACCAGACACAGACCATTTCCGAAAAAGCAATCCTCATAGCCGATCTCGTCCATCTCCTCCACATCACCGATACGGTACACGTCAAAATGATAGAACGGCATTCTGCCTTCCTCATAGATCTGTACAATGGTAAAGGTCGGGCTGCTCACCGGCTCTGTGATCCCAAGTCCCGCTGCTACCCCTTTTGTAAATATCGTCTTCCCGACACCCAGATCGCCCAGCAGAGCATAAATCTCTCCCGGCTTCGCCTGCATTCCGATCTTTTCTCCCAGAGCAAAGGTCTCCTGTTCACTCCATGTTTCTATGATCATAATTTCACCTCAAGGAACGCAAAGGGATCCTCGTCTGCCAGAAAATGCATCAGCATATAGGCACATTGCACCGCTACGCGCTCTTCTTTTAAAATCCTGCGAACCTCAGCCCGATCCGCAAGCACAACCTCCAGTTCCTCATCATCCTCCAGATATGCAAGACTGCTCTCTCCGTCCACATATCCATAGACCATGGCCACAGATTCATCACTCATGCCGATCGTAGTAAAATACGGACGCATATACATCTCATCTGTCTGCAGGGGATGAAGCGTAAATCCGGTCTCCTCATGGATCTCACGAACTGCAGCACTTCTCCAGTCCTCACCCTCGTCCACCAGTCCCGCCGGAAACTCATATATATAATCATCTATACTGTATCTATACTGTCGAATGAGAAGCACCTTGTCTCGTCGGTCTCCCCAAAGAGCATAGACTGCGACTCCGTCCGGTGGATTCTGTCTTGTAGACAACTTCATCCCCGCAATGCTTTTTGCTCTGGAAGCCACATAATAATTCACCTGTCCACCCACGCGATTCTTCGCATCAAGGTGATACAGATTCAAAAAACGGTTATCTGTCAACTTCGTAATTTTCTTTATCTGAGGCATTTCCTGCCTCCTTTCCAAAATTCCAGTAGCTATAAGTTTATACCAGACAAAAAAAATATGCAAGCCCTTCCGAGAGAACCCGCATATTTTACTTATACTATTCATCTTCTGATTATATCTGATGTCCCTTCAGGAGCGGACTCACATGCTTATAAAGCAGCATGGTAATGATACCTACGACCAGTCCCTTCAGCAGATTGAACGGCACTACTGCCAAAAGAGCAAAGGACCAGAGGCTCGTGATCGCCGGATTCACTGCCGTTCCCATACCTACCAGCGCCTCGATCGGCATACCGAATGCCTTACCGTAAGCCGGAAGAAGTACATATGCATTCATAAAGCAGCCTACAAAGGCCATAAACAGGGTACCTACTGCGATACCGACCACAGCATTTTTTCTGCTCTTCCGATGCTTGTAAATCATCCCCGCAGGAACTACCATGGAACAACCGATCAGGAAATTCGCGATATCACCCACAAAGGCCGTATCTGTCCCCTTAGTCACCAGCTTCAGCAGAACCTTGACCAGCTCCACCAGCGCACCTGCCACAGGACCAAGTGCAAAGGTACCGATCATGACCGGCACTTCGCTAAGGTCGATCTTATAAAAGCCCGGTGCGAACCAGAGCGGGAAATCAAATACCATCAAAATGCCAGATAATGCCCCCAGCATAGCGATCACTACCATGTTACGTACATTACTCTTCGCGGCAGAGCCTGCCACAGCGTTTGTGTTGTTGCTCATCCTCTTGTCTCCTCTTCTTTCTTCGCAAATGTGCGATATGATGTCTGTCTCACAAAAGGAAACCTTCCGGCCTATCACAGCATAGAAAAATCCCCGAACCGTTACGTTCGGGGATATGCGCACATTACAATTAAAGTACTTCATGTTCTATGCTCATCTTCTTTCATCCAGACTATACTGTCGGTTTTGGAATCTCACCAAATCTTGCGCATCAAACGCTCGCGGACTTTACCGCCGATCGGGAATCTCACCCTGCCCCGAAGATTTCTTTTTCAATTGACACTGTGATTATACCGCAAATCACTCAACTATTCAAGCTTTTCCGTCAAAAATATGGAGCAATGTTACAGCTCACGAAATCGATCTGTTACAGCTTCATGGTCAGCGCGATCCTCTTCTTTGCCACATCCACACTGAGTACCTTGACCTCGACAATATCTCCGACACTCACGACCTCCAGCGGATGCTTTACAAACTTCTTATTGGAAAGCTCTGAGATATGCACCAGTCCGTCCTGATGGACACCGATATCCACAAATGCGCCAAAGTCAATAACATTGCGCACCGTACCCTTGAGTACCATACCCGGTGTCAGATCCTTCATCTCCAGCACATCGGCGCGAAGGATCGGACGCGGCATCTCATCTCGCGGGTCACGCGCAGGCTTCTCCAGCTCATTTACGATATCATGCAGTGTGATCTCTCCGATACCAAGCTCTTCTGCCATTTTGTGATAATCTGTAATCTTCTTGGAAAGCCCCGCCAGCGGGCCTCTCAGCTCTTCTCTTTTCTGAACGCTCTTTTTCGGCCTCTGCTTTTTCCCGGAATTCGATCCGGAGACGCTCATGCCCGCCGCCGCAAGAAGCGCTGCCATGCTTCCCGCAGCTGCCGGACGCTCTTTTTTCGGCTGTCCGTTCTGCCGGATCGGAGCATCCTCTGCGGATTCCTCCACAGCTTCTGTCACCGTCACCAGCTTTGTGGGCTGCGTCAGCATCTCTTTGGATAATCCAAGCTTCTCCAGAAGCTTTTCCGCTGCCTCATAGGACTCCGGGTGTACACTGGTCGCATCCAGCGGATTCTTTCCACCGGTGATCCTCATGAATCCCGCACACTGTTCAAATGCCTTCGGCCCCAGCTTTCCCACCTTCAGCAGCTGCTTACGATCTGTAAATCTGCCGTTTTCTTCACGGTAGGCTACGATATTCTTGGCGATCGCCTTACTGATTCCGGAAATATGCTCCATCAGCGGAGCCGAAGCAGTATTCAGATCCACACCGACCTTGTTTACACTATCTTCTACGACACCCCCGAGGATCTCTCCCAGCTTTTTCTGATTCATATCGTGCTGATACTGTCCTACACCGATGGACTTCGGATCGATCTTCACCAGCTCTGCCAACGGATCCTGCACTCGTCTGGCGATCGATGCCGCACTTCTCTGTCCCACATCAAACTCCGGAAATTCCTCCGTTGCCAGCTTACTTGCAGAATACACAGAAGCTCCCGCTTCATTTGTAATAACATACTGTACCTTCTCCGGAATCTCCTTCAGCAGCTCTACGATCACCTGCTCTGATTCTCTGGATGCTGTACCATTGCCGACAGAAATCAGGGTGATGCCATATTTTTTAATGAATTTTTTCACAGTATCTTTCGCTGCACGAATCTTGGTCTCGTTCGTCGGCGCCGTCGGATATACCACCGCCGTATCCAGTACCTTCCCCGTCGGATCTACTACTGCAAGCTTGCATCCCGTACGGAAGGCCGGATCCCAGCCCAACACGGTCTGTCCCGCGATAGGCGGCTGCATCAGCAGCTGCGTCAGATTCTTGCCAAACACACGCATCGCACCGTCTTCCGCCTTCTCAGTCAGCGCGGCACGCACCTCGCGTTCGATGGATGGCGCGATCAGGCGCTTATAGCTGTCTTCCACAGCCTCTTTCAGCAGCGGCATGGTATTCGGATTTTCTCCAACAATGACCTTTCGCTCCAGATATGCAAGGATCGCTTCCTGAGGCGCTTCCACCTTCACTGTCAGGATTTTCTCCTTTTCTCCACGGTTCAAAGCCAAAATGCGGTGCCCCGCCAGCTTACTGACAGGCTCTGCGAAATGATAATACATCTCGTATACCGACTCTGTCTTTTCATCCTTTGCCTCGGCAGTGATCATGCCCTCCGCCTCTGTCATCTCACGGATTCTGGTTCGATAATCTGCCGTATCCGAAATGCTCTCAGCCACAATATCCATAGCTCCCTGCAGAGCTTCCGCTACCGTAGCGACCTCTTTTTCAGGATCGAGGTAAACCTTTGCCTCTTCCTCCATAGACTTCTGCGTGGTCTGTGCAGTCAGTATATCTGCCAGTCCTTCCAGTCCCTTTTCCTTCGCAATCGTCGCACGGGTTCTGCGCTTCGGACGATACGGACGATACAGATCCTCCACCGCCACCTGCGTCTCTGCCGCAAGGATCTGATTTTTCAGCTCTTCTGTCAGCTTTCCCTGCTCCTCGATGCTGGACAGCACCTGTGTCTTTTTATCCTCCAGATTGCGCAGATACGTGAGACGCTCGTGCAGATCGCGCAGCTGCTCGTCATTCAACGCGCCTGTCGCTTCTTTTCGGTATCTGGAAATAAACGGAATCGTATTCCCCTCATCGATCAGCTTTACCGCAGCTTCCACCTGCCAAAGCTGGACATTAAGTTCTTCTGCTATTTTTTTCTCTATATTCATTTCTACCTCTCAAAACAAGGCTGTAGTGAACGATTCTTCACAGCAGCCTCATATATTTATGTTATGCACGGAACAAATACTCCATCAGCTCATAGCCATGAGCAATATCATTGCCGCTCGCAGCGCCTTCCCGCTCATTATATCTCCAGCTATGGCTCTGCATCCGTGTGCTGTCATACAGGAGATACGGCACCGGATCCGCCGTATGCGTGCGCACACAGATCGGTGTCGGATGATCCGGCAGCACCAGTAATCGATACTCCTCACCGGAAGCATCCATTCGTTCTTTTACATAGCGTATGACTCTCTCATCCAGATACTGTACCGCCTGAAGCTTGCGTTCCACGCTGCCCTGATGTCCCATCTCATCCGGAGCCTCCACATGGATGTATGCAAAATCATAGCCGTCCCTAAGCAGCGCATCCAGCGCCGCCTGAGCCTTTCCTTCATAATTCGTGTGCAGACCGCCGTTCGCTCCCTCCACGATCACATTCTTCATCCCTGCACCGACCGCAATTCCCTTCAAAAGATCCACCGCAGAGATCATGACCCCTTTCTTGTGATGAAGCTCCTCAAAATTTTTTAATGCAGGCCGGGTTCCGGCTCCCCAGAACCAGAGACTATTCGCCGGATTCAATCCCTGTTTTTTTCGCTCTACATTGATCGGATGGTTCACCAGTATCTCATAGCTTTTTTCCTGCATGCGGCGAAGCGCCGGATCCTGCGGAAGATACTCTGTGATCTTCTGTGTCAGAATGTCATGCGGCTGAGACAGGGAAAGCACCTTTCCGTGATTCCAGATCAGGCAATGGCGATAGCTGGTTCCGGTATACAGCTGATAGCCTTCTTCAAGCACCGGTCTCACCGCTTCTATCAAGGCTGCGGCATCCTCTGTGGAGATCTCGCCGGAGCTGTGATCGATCATGGTTTTCTGCTCATAGGGTTCCTCCTCGGACAGCGTCACGATGTTTGCCCGGAAAGCTACGTCCGTATCCTTCATGGGTACTCCGATACTCAATGCTTCCAGCGGCGAACGTCCGGAATAGTAAATCCTCGGATCATATCCAAGCACCGACAGATTAGCCGTGTCACTGCCCGGTTTCATCCCCTCCGGAATCGTATGTACCATACCGATTTCTCCATGTGCAGCCAACTCATCCATCATGGGCGTCTCGGCATATTCCAGAATCGTCCTGCCACCCAGCTGTTTTAGCGGTTCATCCGCCATACCGTCTCCAAGCACTACTATATATTTCATATTCTTCTCCTCTTTATGCCTACTCTCTTCCCAGAACCTTCAAATAATAGATGCCCGGAAGATTTTCAAGATCTGTCAGCATTGCCATAGTGTCTCCTGTAGTGGGCAATACATCCACGCTGATCGTCAGTGAACCGATCCCGTTGATCGGAATCGTCTGATGGATCGTCAGGATATTCGCGCGATAGTCCGCGATCACGCTGAGCACATGCGACAGCAGTCCCGGCTCATCCTTCATCTGCATAATGAAGGTAATCGTCTTTCCCTTATTGTTCTCATGGAAGGGAAATATATCGTCTTTATATTTATAAAATGAGCTTCTGCTGATCCCTACGCGCTCCGTCGCCTCCTGTACGGTATCTGCCTGCCCCGATTCCAGTAATCGTTTGGCCTCAACCACCTTCAAAAGCACCTCGGAAACAGCCTTTTCCTTTACTACATAATATTCCTTTTTTTCTCCCATAAAATTCACCTGCCTAGAACTTACGTCCACCGCCGCCAAAGGTATGACCTCCGGCAGACCTGTGTACGGTAGAGCCTCCACCGCCAGTACCATGGCTCGACGGAGGCGGATTTTTCGGAATCCTGCGCCGTGTGACGAACTGATTGATCAGATGCTCGTCACGTCTACGAAACTTCATCTGTGTGTTCTGCTCCACAGCATACTCGTATCTGTGTACCCTGCTGTATCTCAAATATACACTCATACAGGCTGCTCCCGCCACCGCCAGCGAGATGACCAGCGAGATCAGGATCTCCATGCCTGTCAGACTGCGGTAATGGACGATCTTCCCCGTGTCCCGATCGATCATATAATGCGACTCATCCAGTCCCTGATCTATGATCCCATCCACCTGATCCAGCATCTTGCGAACACCCTGTGCGTATTCTCCGTCACTGATATACTCATATCCGGTATCCAGCACCGATTCCACATGATCATCGGTCATGTAATAGATCATATCCCGGTCTGTGCAGATATAGATCTCCCGATTGTCCATATCAACAAGGATCAGAATACCTCCATGATATCTGTCATCCGCATAGCCATGGTCTTCATAATAGCTGTCCGCATACTCCTCCGAGGACATCCCTTCGGCATCCTCTATCGTCAATACCAGAAAATTCATCCCATGTTCACTTCGCAGCGCATCCGTCTGAGTTTCCAGCATCTGACGTTCCGCACTCGCAAACAATCCGGCGTCATCAAACACCTGATTTTCTGCCGCGGACACCTGCCATTGAAAAAAAAGCAGCAACAGCACAAGGCTCACTGCCATTATAACCAAAATCTTTTTTTGAAATCGTAAAGTTTTTCCTTTTACCATAAGAAATACCCTCCGATCATCAGAATCAACATCAGAAAAATCGCGATAGCGGCAAAAAAACATACCATTTTCCCACGCGCCAGAGGCAGTATCCCGGCAACCTTCCCGGTCTGTCCGTTCATTGCATAATAGTAGGTCTTGCCATCACCGCCGCGGTAAGTAAGAACCCAAACCGGAAGCAACAGATATTTCCAGCGCTCATCACGGATACGGATGTCCCGGTTATGCACTGTCACCGTGTTGAAACCGGATACGCTGCTCTTCACCATCTGCTCCGCATGATCCTGCACCTCCGCCTGCACGTCATCCCTGAGCTGCTCACATTCGATATTGCGCTTCTGTGCCTGAAATCCGGAGAGGTATCCCATCGCGAACTCCTTCGACTTCTCTATCTGAAACGGCTGTACCGCCTCCACCAGCTCACGGTTCTCACTGCTCAGCGCATCCCGCAGCATACACGCAAAGGAGACCTCTGCGTCACGGTCAAAGTGAAATACCTTTGTCTCGGTAAATTCTTCATCGCCCCGGACATGCACGTTCACCTGTGTAGCCTCTCCATCCAGTCTGGCATCCGCCCTGCACCCGTACATCCAGAAAGGAAAATATACGCCGGTAATCTTCTCGATCTGTTCTTTACTGAAAAAATCACGTGGAACAAACCTTCGCGAGCGAACGTACTTTAAAAAGCTTTCCACCGCAGTCTTGCGGTCTATGGTAAACGGAATTACCCGATCCGGTGTAAACGCTCCCGCAAGTCTTCCCTGCAGAACCACCGGATTATGACAATAATAGCAAAAGGTCGCCGCCGTAGTATCGTCCGCCACGATCTCAGCACCGCAGCTGGGACAAGAGTAGACGACCGCCTCCCCATTTGTCTGCTTCTGCTGTTCTTTCGCTGCCTCTTTCGCACTCTCTTCCTGTGCTTTTTGCGCCTGAGGATTCGCCTCCTCCAGAGCCTCTTTATCAAAAGAAGACATACAATATTCGCAGACAAACCTCTGCGTGGCGGGATCAAACTTCAGATCCGCGCCGCAATTCGGACATTTATAGCTGATTACATCCATACGACTCCTCCTTGTGTACGCATGGTATTCCTGTCAGGCAAAGATATTCTCTTCGCCTGACATCATCTCCATCAGGAATCCTCTCCATCCTTCTCTCCGGCTCCAAGGGCGATCCAACGCAGATATGCATTCATAAACATATCAATGCCGCCGTCCATAACACTGTCCACATTGCCGGTCTCGGCGCCGGTACGCAGATCCTTCACCATCGTATATGGCTGCATAACATAGGAACGGATCTGGTTGCCCCATCCGATCTCCTTTACCTCTCCGCGAATACCCGATTCCTTCTCCGCATTCTCCTGTTCCTTCAAAAGATAAAGCTTTGCTTTCAGCATCTGCATGGCCTTGTCCTTATTCTGGAACTGAGAGCGCTCATTCTGGCACTGCACCACAATGCCGGTGGGGAGATGCGTGATACGAATCGCCGACGAGGTCTTGTTGATATGCTGACCACCCGCGCCGCTGGAGCGATAGGTGTCAATGCGCAGATCCTCATCGCGTATCTCCACATCCAGATCCTTCTCGATATCCGGCATCACCTCACAGGATACAAAGGAGGTCTGACGCTTGCCCGCTGCGTTGAACGGTGAAATACGTACCAAGCGGTGTACGCCTTTTTCCGACTTCAGATATCCGTAGGCATTCTCTCCCCGTACCTCAAAGGTCACGGACTTGATACCCGCCTCATCACCGTCAAGATAATCCAGTACTTCCACCTCATATCCCTTTTTATTCGCCCAGCGCGTATACATACGATACAGCATGCTCGCCCAGTCGCAGGACTCTGTACCGCCCGCACCCGCATGCAGGGTTACAATGGCATTCTCCTTATCATACTCTCCGGAAAGCAGCGTCTTGATACGAATTCCCTCCAGCGTATTGATAAAGGAATCCAGATTCTCCTGAATCTCCGGGATCAGAGAAGCGTCTTCCTCCTCATAGGCCATCTCCAGCAGAGTCTCTATCTCCTCATACTGCTCCTGCAGCTGTGCGTAAGTCTCCACGTCATCCTTCAGAGACTTCAGCGTCTTCATTGATTCCTGAGAAACCTCCGGATTATCCCAGAAATTCGGCTCCTCCATCTTTCTCTCTAACTCTTCGATCTGTTTTTCCTTGTCAGCGAGGTTAAAGTGAATCCCTCACTTCCAGTAATGGTTTTTCGTAGGTTCCAAGCGTATACTTGAACTGATCTAATTCGACCACTCTGTCACCTTCTTTCTATAAATTTAATTATCATTGTACCATAAACAGGCGTCCCCGGGAAACAAAAATTTCCCGGGGAAGTAAAGATTTCTTTATTTTTCTAGCATTCCTATGCTTTGCGTCCATGACACTGCTTGTATTTCTTACCGCTTCCACAGGGGCACGGATCGTTCGGATAGATCTTCTCCTCCGCACGCTTCTTCGGCGCCTTGGTCAGACTCTCATCCTTATTCGTGCCGGTCACCTTCGCAACCTCCTCACGCTCTACCTTTTCTTCCACTCGCACGTGGAAGAGCAGCTTCAGAGTATCCTCCTGAATATTCGCCGTCATCTCATCGAACATCTCAAACGCGCTCATCTTATACTCCACCTTCGGATCCTTCTGTCCGTAAGCCTGCAGTCCGATACCCTGACGGAGCTGATCCATATCGTCGATATGATCCATCCATTTCCGGTCGATGACCTTCAGGATGATGACACGCTCAAGCTCTCTCATCTGGTCTGCGCTCGGGAACTCTGCTTCCTTCGCCTCATACAGTTCCACAGCACGTCCGATAAGCAGCTCCTTGAGAGCGTCTTTATTCACTTCCTCAATATCCTCCCGTGTCACCGGCTGCATCGGGATCATCGGAAGCAGCAGGGCGTTCAGCTCCTTGATGTTCCATTCTTCCTTATCATTAGTATCATGAAGGCAGAGATCCACCGTGCGTCCGACCACATCATGGATCATCTTCAGGATAGACTCCCTCATGCTCTCACCATTCAGCACACGGCGACGCTCACCGTAGATGATCTCACGCTGCTCATTGTTCACCTGATCGTACTCCAGCAGGTTCTTACGGATACCATAGTTGTTACCCTCGATCTTCTCCTGAGCCTTCTCGATCGCGGACGAAAGCATCTTATGCTCAATCTGCTCGCCCTCTTCAACGCCCAGAGAACGGAACATATTCATCAGACGCTCCGAGCCGAACAGGCGCATCAGATCATCCTCCAGAGAAATGTAGAATCTGGATTCACCCGGATCTCCCTGACGACCGGAACGACCGCGCAGCTGATTATCGATACGTCTGGACTCATGACGCTCCGTACCGATGATCTTCAGACCACCCAGCTCTCTCGCCTCATCATCCAGTTTAATATCTGTACCACGGCCCGCCATGTTGGTCGCGATGGTGACCGCTCCATGGATACCTGCATCCGCTACGATCTCCGCCTCCAGCTCATGGAACTTCGCATTCAGCACCTTATGCGGAATACCGCGCTTTTTCAACATGCCGCTGAGCAGCTCGGAGATATCGATGGTAATGGTGCCAACCAGTACCGGCTGTCCCTTCGCATGTGCCGCCTCGATCTCATCCACAACCGCTCTGTATTTTTCCTTCTTTGTCATGTAAACGGCATCATTCTTATCCTGACGGATTACCGGACGGTTCGTCGGGATCTCGATAACGTCCATGCCGTAAATATCACGGAACTCCTGCTCCTCGGTCAGAGCCGTACCTGTCATACCGCTCTTCTTCGCATATTTGTTGAAGAAGTTCTGGAAGGTAATGGTTGCCAGCGTTTTGCTCTCGCGCTTTACCTTCACATGCTCCTTTGCTTCGATCGCCTGATGAAGTCCGTCAGAGTAACGGCGTCCCGGCATGATACGACCGGTAAACTCATCAACGATCATGACCTGATCCTCTTTTACCACATAATCCTGATCGCGGAACATCAGATAATTCGCGCGAAGCGCAAGATCGACATTGTGCTGGATCTCCAGATTCTCCGCATCCGCAAGGTTCTCGATCTGGAAGAACTTCTCCACCTTCTCCACGCCCTGCTGAGTCAAGGTAACTACCTTATCCTTCTCATTGACGATGAAATCACCGGTCTCTGTGATCTCCTCACCCATGATGGCGGACATCTTCGTCACCTCGCCGCTGGCTTCCCCCTTCTGCAGCTGACGCGCCAGAATATCTGCCACCTCATACAGCTTCGTAGACTTGCCGCTCTGTCCCGAAATGATCAACGGGGTACGCGCCTCATCGATCAATACAGAGTCCACCTCATCGATGATGGCATAGTGAAGCTCTCTCTGTACAAGCTGTTCCTTATAGATCACCATATTGTCACGAAGATAATCGAAACCATCCTCGTTGTTCGTAACATAGGTGATATCGCATGCGTACTGCTCACGACGCTCGTCGTTGTTCATCTCATTTAAGATACATCCGCAGGTCAGTCCCATGAAACGATGTACCTGCCCCATCTCTGTCGCATCGCGATGTGCCAGATAATCGTTGACCGTGATAATATGGACGCCCTTGCCCTCCAGTGCATTCAGATACGCCGGCAATGTTGCCACCAGCGTCTTACCTTCACCGGTCTTCATCTCAGCGATTCGTCCCTGATGAAGAATGATTCCACCGATCAGCTGCACCCTGTACGGCTCCATACCGAGTACACGCTTATCCGCCTCACGAATTGCCGCGAAAGCCTCCGGCAGAATGTCATCCAGCGTCTCGCCCTTAGCCAGACGTTCCTTGAACTCTACCGTCTTCGCCTTCAGCGCCTCGTCAGACAATGCCTGCATCTGCGGACGCAGCGCCTCGATCTTATCCACCAGCGGCATGATACGCTTCAGCTCACGCTCACTGTGGGTTCCAAATATCTTCTGAATAATACTCATTCTATTTCTCCTACACCTTCCAGATGCTGCTGCATCTGCATATTTTCCATCACGCCGTCGTCTTTCCGGAGACAATTACGGCATACTTGTTTCTATATTAACACCAATGCGGCCGAAACTCAAGCGAAACTGTTCTGTCAATGCGAAAAAAGACGGTCTCCCGAAAATGGGAAACCGTCTTCACAGACTGATCATTTAATTCTCCGGCTCAATCAGGCCGTAGGTATTGCCTTTTCTCTTATAAACAACATTGACCTGCTCTGTCTCCGCATTCATAAATACGAAGAAGCTATGTCCCAGCAGCTCCATCTGCAGACACGCATCCTCCGGATACATCGGCTTCGTCTCAAAGTGCTTCGTGCGGCTGATGGTGATCTCCTCAATCTCTGAGGGCTCCTCCTTCTCGATAAACTCCTTACGGAAATTTCCGCCATCCTGATGTCTGGCTATCAGCTTGGTCTTATATTTGCGAAGCTGCCGCTCGATCACTTCCTCCACAAGGTCGATCGACACATACATATCATTGCTCACCTGCTCGGAACGGATAATATTACCCTTTACAGGAATCGTCACCTCGATCTTCTGACGTTCCTTCTCCACACTCATCGTCACAATGACTTCCGTGTCCGGAGTAAAATACCGCTCAAGCTTCCCCAGCTTGTCCATCACACTGCTTCTCAGACCTTCTGTGATATCAATATTCCTTCCGCTGATCGTAAACTTCATATGCTTAGCCTCCTTGTCACTTATTGCAAAACGCCTGCAGATCCCTCTTTTCACAGATCTGTCAAGGTGTCTTATGGATATAGTATAGCATATTAGATATACATTTTCAATATAAACCAGTGATTTCACAGACAATTCATCTTTAGCTTCTCAAAGATTCCAGCACCTTCTGATACTCCATGGCGCCGCCAAAGAGATCCAACGCGCTTCCAATGGTGACGTCCAGCCGATTTTGTCCGCAGCTTCGCAGTGTCTCAAGATCCTGAAAGCTTCCGACTCCTCCCGCATAGGTCACCGGAATGCCGTTCCATGTGCCAAGCATGGTCGCCAGTCCCTCTTCAATTCCATTGGCTTTTCCCTCTACATCCACTGCATGGATCAGGAACTCGTCGCAGTGTCCGGCCAATTCCGTCAGCACCTTCTCACTCAGCCGCACATCCGTAAATCTCTGCCAGCGGTCTGTAACGATCCAATAAGCTCCGTCTCTCAGCCGACAGCTCAGATCCAATACCAGATGCTCTTTGCCTACCGCACGTTCCAGACGTTCGAGGCGTCCGTAATCCAGCCTCCCCTCCCGGAAAACAAAGCTCGTCGCGATCACGTGGGTCGCCCCGGCCTCCAGCCATTGCTGTGCATTGTCATCCCGGATACCGCCACCTACCTGAAGTCCCTGCGGGTACGCTGCCAGCGCCTTCATGGCCTGCTGCCTTGACCGGTCATAATATTCTGAGCTCTCCGGATTCAGTAAAATAATGTGCCCGCCCTTCAGCCCGTCCCGCTGATATAGCCTTGCATAAAATGCCGCATCCTGTTCCGAAACGAAATTATCCTTTGCATAGTCTCCCCGATCCCGCAAAGATCCCCCGACGATCTGTTTCACCTTACCATTATGTATGTCAATACATGGACGAAAACGCATACTCTTTCTCCTTTCGATGCTTCGTTACATATCAATATGAAACCTCATTCAGCCGACGACAGCTCTCTCGCTCCACCAGCCTGCAGGGCAGCTCCAGACGAACATTGGCCTGATGTCCTCCATCCCTTCGGTCAAGCAGAAGCATCATAGCCAAATGAGCCAGCTCACGCTTTGGCATATCTATGGACGTGAGCGCCGGCCGGCACCTTGCAGCCTGCCGCGTATTATCTATGGAAATTACAGAGGGATGATAGCCTCGTTTTTTATGTGTTTTTACCGCCCGAAGCACCCCGAAGGCTGTGGTATCATTGGCACAGAACACTGCCTTTGGATATTTTGCAGCTTCCAAAAGCTGTGTCATGGCGCGAAAGCCTTCCTCCTCCGTCTGATCCGTCGGATGAATATTGGCATAATCCAGAGGGATCCTATGTGCCAGAAGAGACTGGTAATAACCGATATATCGTGATTCATAGGTGCAATCCCCAATGTAATCGATCTCCCGATGACCGCAGCCGATCAGGTATTCCACCGCCTTCTGCGCCGCCGCAGCTCCGTCACAGACCACCTCGTCATATTCATATTCTGTGGGATTACGATCGATCCCCACCATACAGCTGTATCGTCTCTGCAGTCGTACAATAAGCTCTCGCGGACACTTTCCCAGAATGATCAGCCCCGTGTTCTTTTTCAGCTCCACCATCGCTACGGCGCTGCGCAGTCTTCGTTCCGCCCGAACGCTCCCGGCTGATTTATACGGAATATGGTCTCCTTTCGTCTCTCCAAAGTCCGACTGCAGCTCTGCGGCATTCATGATTTTTCCGAGTAGGCATCCCCGCTGCATCAGCTCTCCCTTTATAAATTGAAATACTTCCTGAAAAAACAGGTCTTTTTCCAGTGAATCGAATCGTGCCAGAAAAAAATCTACCTTGAAGGTATCCCCTGTCCCCAAGCTCCCAAGCCTCAGCTCCCGGGCTGAGGGATTCGGATGATAGTCAAGCTCCTCTGCCAGCTCCCAGATACGCTTCTGCAATGCCGGATCACTGCATTGATAATCCGGTCGGCTCAGTACCCGCGAGACCGTAGCCACCGAGGTGCCGGCCAATGCCGCAAGCTTCTTTAAAGACATCGCTCCTCCTTTTCTGATTTACGTGTAATCGTTGTCACATTTTTTATAATTCTTTTTCATCTCGGCATGTATACGAATATACAGACGCGCTCCATATCCGTGTAATCGTTTGCAGATTATTTTATAGTATTTTATCATATTGGCATTTAAACTGACAATATAAACTTTACAAGGAGGTTCCCTATGAAATCACTTACGCTGAAACGAATGCTACTGCTTACATGCATCCTGATCACCCTGCCGCTCCTGAGCGTCGGCTGCGGAAAGGGAAACAACGAGGCTCTGACAAGCATAAATATCGGTTACTTCAATAACATTACCCACGCTCAGGCACTGTTGATGAAATCCGAAAAAAGTCTGGAGCAGACTCTTGGGGCTGAGGTCACCGTGAACTGGACCGCCTTTAATGCCGGCCCGGCAGAGGTGGAAGCTCTCTTCTCCGGCGCTGTAGATATCGGTTACATCGGTCCGGTACCGGCCATCACCGCAAACGTAAAGTCCAAAGGTGACGTCCAGATTCTCTCCGGAGCCACGAAAGGAGGCGCCGTGCTGATCAAGCAGAAGGATTCCGACATAAAAGCTCTGGAGGATCTCTCCGGCAAAACCGTCGCCATCCCCCAGATTGGAAATACGCAGCATCTCTGCCTCCTGCAGCTGCTGTCCGAGCACGGTCTCTCCCCCGTCACCGACAACGGAACCGTCACGGTCAGCGCCGTCGCAAACGCAGATGTCGCGAATACCATGGAGCGGGGCGATATTGACGCCGCCCTCGTTCCGGAGCCATGGGGGGCTACCCTGCTCGCCAACGGCGCCGAGCTGCTGCTCGACTATGATCAGATCTATATGGATGGCGCTTATGATGTTGCAGTGGTCGTTATCCGCAAAGAATTTCTGCAGAAATATCCTGAGGCAGCCGAAGCCTTTCTCAAGGAACATGAGCTTGCCACAAAGCAGATCAACGAACACCCGGAAGAATCTCTCACCGCGATCAACGAAGAACTAAACGCGGCTACCGGCAAATCGCTGGATCCGGTCATCTTAGCTGACGCTTTTACACGCATCGGTGTCAGCAGTGAGCTGAACAGAGATTCCATCTACGGATTTGCCGAGGTAAGTAAAGAACAGGGCTTTATCGACAGCCTGCCCGACAAGGATCTGTATGTTTCCACAAAATCCTGACCATCCACTTTTAGGAGAAATATCATGGCGCTTCACTTGAAAAATATCAGTAAATATTATGAAAATAGCAGGGAACCGGTTCTGCAAAATATCAACCTGACGATTCAGTCCGGCGAATTTGTCAGCATCGTCGGCGTCTCGGGATGCGGAAAAAGTACGCTGTTGAATCTCATCGCCGGTCTGGAAAAACCGACCGGCGGTGAAATACTTCTGGACAACGCCCCGGTCACAGGTCCCGGGGCAGACCGCGTCGTCATGTTTCAGGAGCACGGACTCTACCCATGGCTCAATGTGATCGAAAATGTGAAATTCGGAATGATGCTGGCAGGCCTTTCCAAAAAGGAGCAGGAGACGCGGGCTCTCTATTATCTCGATATGGTGCATCTCACGGAATATCGCGATTACCCCATCCATCAGATTTCCGGAGGCATGCGTCAGCGAACCGCTCTCGCCAGAGCTCTCGCTCTGGATGCAAAGCTGCTGTTGATGGATGAGCCCTTTTCCGCACTGGACAAGCAGACCTCCAATCATCTCCGTGAGGAGCTTCAGCGCATCTGGATGGAGACCGGCAAGACGATTCTCTTCATCACGCACAGTGTAGAGGAGGCTGTATTCCTGTCAGACCGGATCGTGATACTATCGCCGACCAAAAGATCGGTCTCCGATATCATTTCGGTGGCGCTGCCAAGGCCACGACATGTATATGCACAGGAATTTGTAGATCTGAGACATCGTATTCTGGAAGAAGTGAGAGGTGAGAAGATTTGATCGGAACAATCCTTCTGCTGTTGATTCTTATAGCTCTGTGGCAGGGCGGCTACTGGCTCTGCGTTGATCTGCTGGGGTGGTGGAAGCCTTACGCCATGCCTTCTCCCCAAGGGGTCGGACTGAGCCTGATCCGCTTGGGAGGCAACGGCTCTCTGCTCAGAGCCACGGCAAATTCCCTACTGCGCGGTCTGACCGGCTATGCTCTGGCTATCGTGGTCGGTCTGATGCTGGGACTACTCATCAATCGCAGCTCCTATCTTCAAAAGCATCTGAAGCCGCTGGTTCTGGGTGTCCAGACGCTCCCGAGCGTGTGCTGGGTTCCGTTTTCCATCCTGTGGTTTGGTCTCTCAACCTCTGCCATCCTCTTTGTCGTTATCATGGGGTCTGCCTTCGGCATAGCGCTGTCCGTAGACGATGCTTTACAGAATATTCAACCAATTTATCAAAAATCGGCACTTACCATGGGCGCTACCCGCCTACAGCTTTACCGTTACGTAATTTTCCCCGCGGCACTTCCGGCGCTGCTCTCCGGACTGAAGCAGGGATGGTCCTTCGCTTGGCGCGCTCTGATGTCCGGCGAAGTCATGACTACCTCCATCGGGCTCGGACAGACGCTGATCACCGGGCGGGATCTGGCCGATATCAATCAGGTAATGCTCGTCATGCTGATCATTGTACTGGTCGGCATCCTGATCGAAAGGTGTTTTTTCTCCATATTCGAAAAAAAGCTTCTAAAAAAACGAGGGCTTGTCTAGCCCTCGTCCTGCCATCTATGCTTCCTTCTCCGGCTCTATATAGCTTACCGCTTTGACATCCGAAAGCGTCGCTTCATACATCTCATAGCTACTGCCGGACTCTTTCGCTCTCCTGAGCGCCGTATTGGCATGCATGAGAAGATCTGTCACGGTGATCTCCTTCTGATTTGCAATAGAAATCCCGATCAGACACTGAACGTTCGCCTTCTCCACCTTCTGTATGACCTCATCTACGACCCTGCCAATCTCTTTGGCGCGCCGACAGGCAAGCTCTCTGCTAAAGGTCTGCGGCATAAACACAATAAAGCCTTCTTCTCCAAAGCTTCCGAAAATATCATCATGGCGAAACAGTCGGCAGATCCGGTCGGCGATTTCCCGCATAATCTCCGTTCTGCGCTCTTCCCCCAGCTCCTGTCCAAACGCCTCCATACCGTCGAGCTCCAGCAGCAGCATCGTCCCGCTGTACTCTTCTCCCAGCTTCTTCGCAATGTATTCCTTCAGCGCCTGATATGTCAGCAGCTGTGTCGTCGTATCGTAAATCTTGAACTTGTCATAGGAGATACCTGTCCATGCGCTGCTCTCAATATCATCGATACGGCCCACAATGCGAAAAGCCTGCCCGCTACGACCGGCGATACTCCGATAATATGCTCTGTGCCACAGAAACTTCTTTGTCCCAAAGCGCCCTTTGAAGTCAAAATACCCTCCACAGGCTCTGCCGACCGCATTCTCATAAATCTCCCGCACACGCTTCTCACTCACAGGATCCAGCCAGAGACCCGTGCTATTCTCCTTCAGAAACCGCTCTGTACGGATCACATTCTGCGCATCCGCGCGATTCATCCGAATCACCATCACATCATTGATCGGATCATAGTCAAACACAATACTCCCGGGAAGCGTCATCAGCGCCTGTATCTTCAGATCATTGTCCACACGCTCCGTAATGTCCTCCACATGTGCAAACAGAATCTCCTTCGTTCCATCCGCCCCTACATGGTGATAGGTCACCTGAAATACCTGATTCGTGTCCTGACGATGCATGAGACATTTCGACTTCCCATACTTGAGCACATTCCTGATCGCCTCTGCCATATCCTGTTCATCTTCCGGCAGAATCGATTCCGTAAGATCCACGTCATACTGCTCAAAAAAATCCTTTCCGCGTCCGACCACCTTGTAAAACTCTTCGTTGATCATCAACGCTCTGATGCTTTCCCCCTCCAACTCCAGAAGCATCGCAGCTCCAATGCAATTGTGGAATAGAAAAGAGCCCAGATGCTGATGATCCATCAGTGTCTGCACATCATCTGCTGTCGATATCTTCTGCATAATTATTCATTCCCTTCGACTATTTTCTTGACCTTTATACTATACCAAAATTAGTATTTTTGCAACAATCATTTTTCTTTTTTTCTAATATTTTATATATTTTTAACAATTTCATTCATTAAAAAACACTGCTTCCATGACGTTATATCATTTCCGCAGTGTTTTTATTCATACACATAATAGCAGCGACAAAAGCTTGCTCCCTTGTATCAGATATACTACGCAAACCGCACACTAATCGAGCAGATCTCCGCTTTGGTTCCTACACGCATGTTCGGTCCGAAGATTCCGACTCCGGAGGTCACAATATTATGCATGCTGCCCTTCTTCAGATATCCGCAGGAGTTCTCCCACATGCGATCCGTGAGCAATTTCCCCGGCAGCATCTGTCCGTCATGCGTATGTCCGCACAGATCCAGATCCACTCCCGCATCTGCAAGCTCCTGCAGCTCCTTGGGCTGATGATCCAGCACGATCACCGGTCTGGACATGTCCATTTCTGCAGCCAGCTCCAGCGGCGTCTTTCGCTCTTCGATCCCCCGCCCCGGACGGTCATGATCCGGTCGTCCGTACAGATATACACTATCCGCGATCATCACATACTCATCTCGAAGCAGGCGGATATCTGCATCGACCAGCAATTGATCCATCTGCTCATGACTAGCCTTTTCTTCCTTCCCGCCGAAGGTAAATCCCGCCAGAATCTTCTCCTCTATATCGTGATTTCCATAAACCGCGTAAACTCCATAGGTACTCTCAATTCCCCGCAGGATCTTTGCCAGTCGCGCCGGATCCTCCAGCGCTTCGTATTCATTGTCAAATAGATCTCCGGCAAACACCACCAGATCAGGATGCTGCTCATTGATCTTTTCCACCATATCCTCCATCTGCGCACACCCAATGTTGTATCCCATATGGAGATCCGCAGCCAGAACGATCTTCAGCCCGTCCAGCTCTCCGCCCGATTTGGGAATTTCTACCTCATAGGGCGTTGTGTGAATATGTCTGGAAGCGTAAAGCCCGTAAATGCTGATCCCAAGTACAAATAATAAGCAGACAGCTCCGGCCGCGCGATGCAGTCCGGTATGTCCCATTGTGCTCCATACCTGCTTACCTCCGTACTTCAGCGCCAGCCTCGCCACATCCGCCAGAACTACCGCAAGAGACAGGTACATCATGATTCCCAGCCAGTAATTTCCGATCAGCTTTGCCTGTCGCTTCAGTTCTCCGTGAGGCAAAAACATCGCGATCAGCATAGCGAGCGCCAGACAGCTATAGAGAACAGAGACGGTGATCATCACGCCGCTTTTCTGAAATCCTTTATAGCAGACCCCGAGCCAGAGCAGACTGCGCCAGAGCAGATATCCGTTCATAAGCAGATAAAACGGTGACAAGAATACTGCGATCAAATCTCCTTACCTCCCAGAATCTCACAATAATCCTGATAGTTTTTCTTCAAAAGAGCCGGGGTATCCAGACCGTACGGACATTTACTCTTACACTGACCGCACTCCAGACATCCCTCGATCTTCTTCATCTTTGCCTGCATCTCCTCCGTCAGCTGTGCTGCCGACGGCGCGCGTCGGATCATCAGACTCATACGCGCACAGTTGTTGATCTCTATGCCTGCAGGACATGGCATGCAATAGCCGCAGCCACGGCAGAATTCTCCCTGCAGCTCTCTGCGATCCTTCTCGATCACAGCGCGCAGCTCCTCATTCATCACCGGCGGATGCTCAATATAAGAAAGAAATTCATCCAGCTCACGCTCGCGCTGTACTCCCCAGATCGGAAGTACATTCTCATACTGCGCCGCGAAAGCATACGCTGCCGCCGAATTGGTGATCAAACCACCGGAAAGAGACTTCATGGCGATAAATCCCATATCCGCTTCTTTGCACTTTTGCACCAGCTCCAGATCCTTCTCTGTCGCCAGATAGCAGAACGGGAACTGCAGCGTCTCATATAGACCGCTGTCAATAGCCTCATGCGCCACATGCAGACGATGGTTCGTGATTCCGATATGACGGATCATTCCTTTTTCCTTCGCCTCCAGCATTGCCTCATACAATCCGGTACCATCTCCCGGCTTCGGACAAAAGGACGGATTATGGAACTGATAGATATCAATATAATCTGTCTGTAGATTGGTCAGGGACGTGTGCAGATCCTTCCAGAACTGCTCCGGACATGTCGCACCGGTCTTTGTGGCAATATATATCTTATCGCGCATGCCCTGAAATGCGGCTCCGACCTTTTCCTCGCTATCCGTATAATATCTCGCTGTGTCGTAAAACGTCACGCCATGAGCATAGGCCTTTCGCAGCAAAGCGACCGCCTCATCCTTGCTGATCCTCTGGATCGGAAGCGCTCCGAAAGAATTCTTCTCCACGGTAATCCCTGTTTTTCCCAATGTTACCTTCGTCATGTCTATTCCTCCTTATATGTCTCACATTACCTATAAAGTACCTTCCCACAGTCTCACAACAGCGCGATCTTAATTTTCCTTCAGTACCCGCAATATCACCGCGCTGGTTGGAGCAATGGCGATCCTCAGGTAGCCTCCCCGATTTTCATACACGCGCCGTTCTTCCGAAAATCCATCGGCGTTTGTCTCCAGAATCTGTATCAGACGGTCGCGGCTCGTC
This sequence comes from Eubacteriales bacterium, assembly GCA_030526715.1. GTDB lineage: Bacteria > Bacillota > Clostridia > Lachnospirales > Lachnospiraceae > Marvinbryantia. The sequence continues at coordinate 28,307 of JAUNCG010000009.1, read as the reverse complement.
ACACCCACATCATGCACACGCACGATCTTTTCCATCGTTTCATAGCTGTTATTGAAGAATACCATCACGCGATCCTCGGCGGTAAATCTTCCGTAGCACAGAAAATTCTCTGATGCCTCTACCAGCTTGACAGATCCCCGCATGAGCGCCGGACAGGCTTTGTGGATACGGATCATGATCCTATGGAACTCGATCATCTGATGATCCTCGTGCCCCCACGGATAGGTTCTGCGGTTATCCGGATCCGTAAATCCACAGACACCCGCCTCATCTCCGTAATAGATCGTCGGCGCTCCGGGCCATGTCATCTGCATCACCACAGCTTCTCTCATGACCGCCTTATTCACGTCCTGCGAAGCCGCATCATATCCCAGCTGTGCCACTCGTCCTACCCGGTGATTGGTTCTCGTCAGGAATCTGGAATGATCATGATTTGACAGCTCGTTCATCGCTACCTGCAGTGACGGTGCCAGAAAGCTCGCACTGTAATGCCCCATGGCCCACTCAAAGTGCAGACCGTTGCCCAGCATATCCGGGCGGAAATCATCGCTGTGTTTCTCCATACCTGTAAAAAACCATGTCAGCGGTTCCATGAATGCATCATAGTTCATAACGGTATCCCACTGATCGCCCTGCAGCCACGAACGGGCATCTCCGTAATGCTCCGCAAGAATAATGGCATTCGGATTCGCTTCCTTGACTGCTTCCCGGAACTCCCTCCAGAACTGATGATTGTATTCGTTGCTGAATCCGAGATCCGCCGCCACATCCAGACGCCATCCGTCCACATTGTAAGGCGGTGAAACCCACTTTCTACCTATATTAATGATATAATCATGAAGCTTGTCCGAATACTCATAAGCCAGCTTCGGCAAGGTATCATGTCCCCACCATCCGTCATAGTTCGGATTATACGGCCACGCGCTTTCATCGCTGAACTTGAAGAAGCTGCGATAAGGACTGTCCGCAGATACATAAGCGCCTTTCTCATATCCCGGCTGATTCTCATAAATACGCTCGCGATCAAGCCATTTGTTGAAGGAACCGCAGTGATTGAACACACCGTCAAGGATCACCTTCATTCCCCGTCGATGTACCTCCTCCACAAATCCGGCAAACAGCTCATTGCTGGCTTCCAGATTCGCCGGATCGGTCACACGTTTTATATACTTTGTCGCATGAGCATTGTCATGATCCCAGTCTGCCAGCGCTTCGCCGCCATCCGCTACGATCTTCCCATAATGGGGATCTATATAGTCATAATCCTGAATATCATACTTATGGTTTGACGGAGATACAAAAATCGGATTCAGATAGATCACATCTATGCCAAGCTCCTGCAGATAATCCAGCTTATCCATGATTCCCTGTATATCACCGCCATAGAATTCCCGCACTCCCATAAACGCCGGGCACTTATCCCAGTCGGTCACACGGTTGACCATATCTCCAATATAAAAATACTCCCGATCCTCCACATCATTGGTCTTGTCCCCATTGTAAAAGCGATCCACCAGAATCTGGTACATCACCGCTCCCTTCGCCCAGTCCGGTGTAGAAAATCCCGGTACGATCATAAAGCTGTACTCCGGGCGAACCTCCTTAGAGACGCCCCTTTTATCATAATAACACTTCAAGCGTCCTACGCGCACCTGAAAATAATATCGAAACGGCTTAGTTCCCAACGGAACATCTATTTTAAAATAATCGAAGTAATCCTCGTCCCGCTCAAACTCCATCAGTCTGGACTCCTCGCCGCAACAAAGGTATACCGCATCAATATTATCGCGTTTTGCGCGAAAACGAATCGTCACGGTATCTCCCGGCTCCGGTTCCATAGGAGTCACATAATTCTCAGTTTCATCGCTAAACAATGCGTTTGCCTGAAAATTCGGACGCATACCTAATATATAATATTGGATTTCATTCAAAAGCTCTAATTTTTCCCAGTTCAAAATTTATTCCTCCCATTATATATCAGTCTCTGATATCAGACTATATTCTATATGAAAACACCAAGAACAGCAAGTGCAAAAAAAAGACAGCGTGCGCTGTCTTTTTTGGAGAAGGTATTTCTCTTATGGGGTGTTGCAAAAACTATATAATGTATTGGGGGTTTTACGAAAAGTAGTATAGCACGCTTGTCGAAATAAGTCTACACAAACTTCACAAAATATGCGACTCATTTTTATGCATTCTGTACAAATAGTGCTTCAAATTCCTCCCGACCGATCTTTTCTTTCTCGATCAAGAGCTTTGCACAGCTGTGAAGAACCTCCATATGCTCCTGCAGCATCCGGTATGCCTTCTCATGCGCTTCATCCACGAGACGTTTCACTTCCTCATCGATGGTCGCCGCCACCTTCTCACTGAAAGCTCTGGAATGCGCAAGATCCCGCCCGATAAACACCTCGTTCTCATCCGTACCGTAATCGATCAGTCCGATGCGCTCCGACATACCGTACTGTGTCACCATAGCCCGGGCCAGTCTTGTGGCCTGCTTAATATCCTGCGAAGCTCCTGTGGTAATGTCACCGATGATCAGCTCCTCGGCCACACGTCCTCCCAGATCCACCACCAGCTCATCCAGCATTTTGCCCTTGGTCATGAACATCTCGTCCTTCCCCGGAAGCGGCATCGTATATCCGGCAGCTCCCATTCCGGTCGGAATGATGGATACCGTGTGTACCGGACCCACGTTCGGAAGCAGATGGAACAGCAGCGCATGTCCCGCCTCGTGATAGGCTGTGATACGCTTCTCATGCTCTGAGATCAGGCGGCTCTTTTTCTCCGCGCCGATTCCCACCTTGACAAAAGACTGTTGGATATCCGCTTGCGTGATATAGCCCTGCTCCTTCTTCGCTGCCAAAATCGCAGACTCATTCAGCAGATTCTCCAGATCCGCGCCGGTGAAGCCTGCCGTAGTGCGGGCTACATTCTCCAGATCTACATCATCTCCCATGGGCTTCGTCTTCGCATGTACCTTCAGAATCTCCTCACGCCCGCGTACATCCGGCTTTCCCACACCGATCTTACGGTCAAAGCGCCCGGGACGAAGAATCGCCGGATCCAGAATATCCACACGATTGGTCGCCGCCATAACGATGATACCCTCATTCACTCCAAAGCCGTCCATTTCTACAAGCAGCTGGTTCAGGGTCTGCTCACGTTCATCATGACCGCCGCCCATACCGGTGCCTCGTCTTCTGGCCACCGCATCGATCTCATCAATAAATACAATACACGGCGCGTTCTTTTTCGCGTCCGCAAACAGATCGCGCACGCGGGACGCACCAACACCCACGAACATTTCCACAAAATCCGAACCGGAAATACTGAAAAACGGTACACCCGCTTCCCCCGCCACCGCCTTCGCCAGCAATGTCTTACCGGTACCCGGAGAGCCCACCAGAATGATACCCTTGGGGATTCTCGCACCCATTTTTGTGTATTTCTGCGGCTCCTTCAGAAAATCCACCAGTTCTTCAAGATCTGCCTTCTCCTCCTGTAGCCCCGCAACATCCTTGAACGTCACACGTTTCGCATCCGGCATGATCATAGTCGCACGGCTCTTACCGAAATTCATCATCCGATTGCCACCGCCGCCGGACTGTCGGTTCATCATAAATATGATAAATACCATGAACGCAAACATCAGCACCATGGGTACGATCGACGTAAGAATGCTTCCATCCGATTCCACATCATAGGTGTAAAACGGCACGCTGTTTTCCTGTAATTCCTGCTGCACTTCCTTCACATCTGAAACGTGGAACTGTCGGCTGGTTCCATCCTTCATCACAAGGATCACACGACCGGTGGGAACCTCATGGTTCTGATGAATGTCCGCCTTCGCAATGTCTCCGCTGCTCAGCGCTTTCTCATACTCCTGATACGACCCTTCCGTCTGAACACCTGTGCTCTGGTTGACAAAAAACCATATCAAGGCCACGATCAGCACTGTCAGGAGCAGGCTTACTCCTCTTGAACTTCTATTAATCAACTTATGTCTCCTTTCAGATCCGTCAAAAGAGCGCCCGTAAGCGCCCTTTGTCACGGATTAATTCTCAATCACTCCGACGTACGGAAGATTGCGATACTTCTGGTCATAGTCCAGACCATATCCTACCACAAATTCATCCGGAATCTCAAATCCTGTATAATCGACCTCTACAGGAATTACTCTGCGATCCGGCTTATCCAACAGAGTACACAGAGCAAGGCTCGCCGGCTTTCTCGCGCTGAGAATCTGGAGCAGATTGCTCAGGGTTCTGCCGGAATCAATGATATCTTCAATCACGATGACATGGCGCCCCTCAATCGGCTCATCCAGATCCTTCACGATCTTAACCACACCGCTGGATACGGTGCCTGAGCCGTAGCTGCTGCAGGACATAAAGTCCAGCGTCACCGGTATGGTAATGCGCTTTGCCAGCTCACAGGTAAAAAAGATGCTTCCCTTCAGTACACAGATAAGATGTACAGAGCTTCCCGCATAATCCTCGCTGATGCGTCTTCCAAGCTCCGCAATTTTCTGATCTACTTCCTCCTCCGGAATCATGACTCTGATATTGTCTCCCATTTTACTTCCTCCATAATCTGTATCTCTAAGATTTCTTTTGTGCCTTCCTCTACCTTGTACGCTTCATTGATACGTCCGCCGATCACCCACAGGATCTCGCTCCCCTGTGCGATCACAAGAATGTCGTCCCGCAGTTCTCTGGGAATCTTCTCTTCCACAAAGTAATCCTTCAGCTTTTTTCTTCCGCCCTCGCGGTTGATCACAAGATAATCTCCGGCTCTGCGTGTGCGCAAATGTAAATCATTGCTTATTTTATCATAGTTCAGCCATTTCGTATACATTTTCGGTGAAATAATTTCATGCGGATTTTCAAAGCGCCTTAACCGAAGGCTTCCTCTTTTTTGAGGAAGCGTCGTTTCACCGGGCACGCTCAGCAGCACATCCGTCTGTTGCAGCTGACGATGCGCGCTTGGCTCTTTGCATTCCTCCTTTGGAAGCTGCTTGCGCTCCATCTCCCGGCAGCCTTGTTCTATACAGATTCGGTCAAACTCGCGTTTGGCGCGCCATCCTCCCGGAAGCATGATCCTCCGCCCGGACTGTCCCAGAGTCAGATCCAAAATCCCCCGAATATGCCTCCTCGTGATATCCTTGCGCCCGCAGCCCACACGTTCAAGGCACAGCTGTATGATCGTCTCCTGTAATATCTGTTCCTGCTGCCGCAGCTTCGGAATGTTCAGGATCAGTTCTCTGTTCTCCCTCCCCGCAGTGATACGCTCCCCACCGCCGATTCCGAATCCTTCCTCACGCTGCACCAGCGTCGTATCCAATATCTGCTTTGCTTGATGTCTGATAAAATCCTGCACCCGCTGCAGATCCTCCGCAAGGCTCGCCATGTGCTCTATGGTCTGTGCATTTACCCGTTGTGTCATCCGGGGCAATATACAGTTTCTCAGGTAATTTCTGGTATAATCTGTCTCCTCATTTGTGGCATCTTGACGCCATTCCATCTGTCGGCTCAAAAGGTATTCCTCGATCTCCATGCGGCGACAGCACAGTAACGGACGGATAATGCTGCCATTCACCGGACGCATACCTCCGGCTCCCGACAATCCGGTTCCTCTGGCTATATTCGCCAGCAGCGTCTCGGCTTGATCATCCCGGTGGTGTGCCACTGCGATCTTCGTTTTTCCGCTCTGTCCCGCGATTTCGGCAAATATCTCATAGCGCAGCTTGCGCCCCGCCTCTTCTTCCGAAAGCTTCTCTCTCTTGGCGATCTTTGGGATATTTAAATGTCTCACATGCAGCCTGATCCCCCATTTTTTGCAGCATTCCTCCACAAAATCCGCATCTGCCAGACTCTCTGCTCCGCGGATCCCATGTTCTACATGAACTGCTTCTATAGAAAAATCTATCCGTTTGCGATATCTGCATAGCAGAAAAAGCAGGCAGAGGGAATCCGCTCCGCCCGAAACACCTGCAATGACCCGGTCATTTTCACGGATCATCCCATGCTCTTCTATATAATGAAACACCTTCTGTTCCAGCTTTGACGGCATTGCAGTCTCCTCCTTATATTGCAGCACCTTTTCGGATCCCTGTACCTTTTATTTTTTCCAGAATCCTCCCGTAAGAATCGTCATATCATCCTTCGCTCCCTCTTCACAGAACCCCAGCACCTCATCCAAAAGCCTTCTCGCCGCCTTGGCGGGATTCTCTGAAGGCAGCCGCATGATCAGATACTTCATCAGCTCCTCGCTCTCCCGATCCGGGAGCGCATCCATCACTCCGTCTGTCACCATCACCACCAGATCCCCATCCTCCAGCGCGCGGACGCTGCTCTCATAATCCGGCTCCTGCAGCACGCCCACGGGCAGGCTGGCAGACGTCAACACCTCCACGTAATCCTTTCTTCGGATAAACGTGGTGGAGGCACCGATTTTGAGCACTCGACACCGGGCGTCATACAGGTCGATCTGACAGATATCCAGCGTGGAAAATGTCCGCATTCCTCTTTGAAGTACCATGGAGGAATTGATCATTTTCACCGCCGTCTCCGTGGAAAATCCCGCGTCAAGAAACTGCTCCAACAGCTCAATCACGGTCTGGCTCTCCCTGCCCGCCTCTACGCCGCATCCCATACCGTCCGAGAGACTCAGGATCACCCGTCCATGATTTCCGTTGGAAACCGCAAAATTATCTCCCGAGGTCGTCTGTCCGTCGCAGATCTCCATAGCTGCTCCGGTGATCATATAGTAGGCGGTCTCTTCCACAAAATGGATCGTACATGCCTCTCTCCCCACGGTCACACGGCTGTCCCGCTCCGGCACGATCCGGCGTCCGAAAAACTGACTCAGGAGCCTGCCTACCTCTTTTACCGAAACACAGCATCCCCTCACAGCCAATATCGTAAGGATGATCTCCGGATGTCCCTGCGCGCGGTTAAGAATACGCAGATCCTTCACGATCACTCTGTGCAGATGCAGATGAAATTTCAGGCGCTGCTCCAGACGCTTTTCACTCTCTCCGGCGTCGAACACCGCACAGGCGATCTCCTCCAGTATTCCGGCCGTCTGGGATAGCTGCTCTGCAACGGCAGCGCGGTTTTCCAGCATACGATTGCTCCAGAGCATGTTCAGCTTGGCTTGAAAGAAGCTGTTTTTCAGCTCCTCCTTCACGCTTCTGCCCTTGATACACTGCCGATAGAGCAGCTTGTCCATATCCGTGGCATCCTTGCGGTCTTCCTCGATTTCTCCCAGCAGACCGCAGACGATTTGTTCCGTCTTCTCCGCATACTTCCCCCAGCAGGCTCCACGTCTTCCGCAATCTGCGCACACGCCCTGCCGCAAATTTTCAAAAATATCCAAAATGTCCTCTTCCTCCAGATATTCCTTTCTGGAGGGCATTTGCTGAAATATATCTGCCAGCCGCCGAAAGGATTCCACATATCGCTCCACCCGGTCCTTTTCCGCAAGCTTCATCCATTCCCCCATAAGCCACCTCCCATACAGTACGTTTTGTACTGTGTTGTAGCTTCGAGTATACACGACCGCTTCAGTAAAAAATGTCACTTCATGACCTGTTTCTTCTTATTTTTCTTCTGTAGCGGTAAAGGATCAGGCAGAACGCCGCGCTCCCTGCAAGCGTGATCAGTTTTCCGGTAAAAAGCCCCGGTGTATGATAACAAAGCCGTATCGTATGCGTTCCCGTCTCCAGTGGTAATCCAAGAAACATCAGATTCGTCGATACCAGCTCTGTTTTCTGCCCGTCCGCATAGCTGACACACCAGTTGATCTTTTCCGAAATCTCCTGCGCGTTTGACAGCAATTCCAATCCCTTGATCGTCACGCTCAGCTCACAGTCCGAGAGGCTCTGCGAGGGCTTCAGTATCATGCAGGCTCCGTCCTTCTTTGCCTGAAACCGCAGCCCGTCTGCCTCCACATCCGTCATTGCAGTTATTTCCCACGCAGCCTCTATGACGGTTTCCTGCGGCGTCACTTCCTGATAGCCTTTGGGTTCCTCTTCCAGCAAAACGCCCTGAAGCAGCGCATATTCCCGCTCCTGTTCATTCAGCTCTTCCCATGTATCCATCGTCAGATATCCGTCATAGGTAAATCCGAAGGGAAGCATATATCGGTTCTCATAGACATCATAGGTACATCCGTCCTGCTCCCGGAACTTATATGCGAACAGTTCATTTAATGCCATGGAATCAAAGAACTCTCCGACTATCCTGTCTCCCATGCTCCAATAATAGTGCAGCGATGAAAGGCCGCTTTTCACCCATAAGCTCTTCTCCTGATCTCACACTGCTTCTTCTATCCGTTATTTTACAAATGCTTTTTCCTTGATCTGTTTCTTCACAAGACTCAGGAATTCCTCTCCGTTCACCGTTGTGGTCTCCTGTTTTCCGTGGATACGGAAGGTCACCGTTCCGTCGTTTTGCTCATTCTTTCCGAGAACCAGAAGATACGGAACCTTCTCCATCTGAGCCTCCCGCATACGATAGCCCAGCTTCTCGGAGCGGTTATCGAGCTCTGCACGGATATCCTCGTCCGCAAGCTGCTTCCTGATGCTCTTTGCGTAGTCGTTCAGCTCCTCATCATCGTTCTTCACCGGAAGGATCTTCACCTGTACGGGCGCGAGCCACAGCGGCAGATTTCCCTTGGTCTCCTCCAGAATATACGCCATGAAACGATCCAGAGAGCCGAGGATCGCGCGGTGAAGTACCACCGGAGTCTTTTTCTCACCATCATTGGCAATATAGGAAAGCTCAAACTTCGCCGGAAGACAGAAATCCAGCTGACAGGTGGAGAGTGTGATCTCATTGCCCACCGCAGGCTTCACATTCACATCCAGCTTCGGTCCGTAGAACGCTGCCTCACCGATCTCCTCCGTATACTCGATTCCGATAGAATTCAGTACATCCCTCAGCGCATTTTCCGCAGTATTCCACATCTCATCATCATCATGATATTTTACCTTATCCGCAGGATCTCTCAGAGAGAGTACACATCTATAATCCGTAATATTGAAATCCTTATAAACATCAAAAATCAGATCCACGACTCTGGAGACCTCATCCTTGATCTGCTCCGGCGTCACAAACAGATGCGCGTCGTTCTGACAGAAATGTCTGCCCCTCTCAATCCCTTTGAGCGTACCGGACGCCTCAAAACGGAAATCATGTGCGATCTCACCGATACGCAGCGGAAGATCTCTGTAGGAATGCATCTGATTTGCATAAATCATCATGTGATGCGGGCAGTTCATGGGGCGAAGGACGAACGACTCTCCCTCCACCTCCATGGGCGGGAACATATTCTCCTTGTAGTGATCCCAGTGACCGCTGGTCTTGTACAGATTTACCGTGCCGACGCATGGGGTCATCACATGCTGATATCCAAGCCTGCGCTCTTTATCCTTGATGTAATTTTCCAGCTCCTGCCATACGGTGTATCCTTTTGGCAGGAACATCGGAAGACCTCTGCCGATCAGATCATCTACCATAAACAGCTTCATATCCTTGCCGATCTTTCTGTGATCACGCTCCTTCGCCTCCTCCAGCTGACGAAGATGCTCCTCCAGCTCCTCTGCTGTCGGAAAGCAGACACCGTAGATCCTCTGCAGTACCTTATTATTTGCATCTCCCTTCCAGTAGGCACCGGAATGCTTTATCAGCTTAAAGTTCTTCAGAAGCTTTGTGCTCTCTACATGAGGTCCGCGGCACAGATCTGTGAAATCTCCCTGATCGTATACGCTGATATTGCCATCCTCGAGATCTGCGATCAGATCCAGCTTATACGGATCATCCTTGAACATCTCCAGCGCTTCCTCCTTGGAGATCTCCCGGCGGTAGATCTTCTTACCGGCCTTAGCCAGCTTCTTCATCTCTTTTTCGATCTTCGGAAGATCCTCTCCCCTGATGGCCTCATCACCCAGATCAATATCATAGTAAAACCCTTCCGCGACCACCGGACCAACCCAGAATTTCGCCTGCGGGAAAAGATGCTTCACCGCCTGCGCCATCAGATGGGCACAGGAATGGTTCAATATTTCCAGTTCCTTATCCTCTTTAAAATTGATCATTGTCTTCCTCCATACTGTTTTTCCTGTATATCAAAACCGCTTTTTTCCAACGCCTCTGCCGTGAGCGGGAAAGAGTAGTGATATCCCTGCAAATATTCTATGTCCATATCACTGACGATGCGGTCGATCTCTTCCGTCTCTACACCCTCGATCACGATTTTTAATCCTATCTGCTTGCACATATAATTGATAGAGGTAACGATGGCTCTGTTCACCCGGTCCTTTCTGGTATCACCGGTTCCCACCATGACTCTCACAAACGAGTGGTCGATCTTCACACCCGTGATCGGCAGCTCCTTCACCGCTGTGAAATTGGACTGCTCTATCCCGAAATCATCCAGATAGATCTCTACCCCCATTTCTCTCAGGGGCATCAGGATCTTCCTCAATTCCACCGGATCATCCATTTTGCAGCTCTCCGTCAGCTCCAACACAACCTCACAGGGATTGATCCGGTATTCCCTGATAAGCCGCATGATCTCCTTCACAAAATCATCGCAATGCAGCTGCTTCAGAGATACATTGAAGCCCACCATGAGCCCCGGATGCTTCGTCTCCCAGATGGCCTTCTGCTTCATGACCTTCCCGGCCACCCACAGACCTACCTCGCGAATCATTCCGCCCTCCTCCAGAATCGGAACAAATTCTACGGGAGATACATTTCCCAGCTCCACGTCCCGGAATCTCAACAGAGCCTCCACCCCATTGATCCTGTGGTCTCCTGACCGGAACACCGGCTGATATACTAGAGAAAATCCGCTGAAGCCATCCTTGATCGCCGCCGCCAGAGCATATTTTATCTTTCCCACCCTCTGATGCTTCTCCTCGATCACGGAGGAAAACACCGTGAAACTCTCCTTCTCCAGATGCTTCGAATACTCCAGCGAGTGCTCCAGATGACGGATGATATCCTCCTTGCTCTCCGTTCTGGGATCATAGTAGGCAGCGCCGCCGGAAAATCCGATGCTGATCTGAAATTCCCGGTTCAGACAAGCGCTTTTAAATTCCTTCTGGATCTGATGGAATAAAAATTCCAGCTCTTCATTGCTCATCACCGGAAGCACGGCCATCAACTCGTCTCCGGTCATACGGTAAGTATTGGCGCTCCCGAAATGAGCGATCAAAATACTCCCCAGCAGGTTCAGCAGGCCATTGCTTCTGGTATATCCAAGATTATTCACAGCCTTACGGAACCCGTCGAAGCCCAGCAGCAATATACTATGCTCCTTGCTGAAGACTCTCAAATAAAACTGCTGGAACGACAGGCAGTTCGTCACCGTATCGTATTTCCCGGTCACATCCAGCCGCGTCATAACCCCCACAAAAAACGGTTTCCCTTCCGCATTCCTCTGAATGCCTCCGACGCATTCCACCCATACATATTTTCCTTCTGCATTTCTGGCCCGATACTGGCAATAATGCTTCGTCTTTTTCCCCTGCATCACGGCAAAGATATCCTCGCAATAGCCCTCCAGATCATCCGGGTGAACATGCTCCATCCACAGATGGTACATCCTGTGCCTATAGTCCTCCGGCAGACCAAAATACTCCACTGCACGCTCCGACCAGACAGCGTAATTATTTTCAATATCCGTCTTAAATAAATATACATTCTCTGACGCCATGGACAGTCCGGAAAACAGAATTTCCTCCGTAAAGCCTTTCATCTCAAAATCATCCTTATTCCGCTCTATTTTATTGCTCATCCGCTACACCTCTCCCCCCCCCCAAAAAAATAATATCTTTTGTTATTATACTTGATTTTTGGTAAATATGCCAGCGGAGTTTACGCAGCAAACTGACTGTTATACAGCTCTGCGTAAAAGCCGTTCTTTTCCAGAAGCTGCCGGTGACTGCCCTGCTCGATGATATGTCCATCCTTCATCACAAGGATCACATCGGCGCTCTTGATGGTGGAAAGACGGTGCGCCACGACAAAGCTGGTCTTTCCTTTCATCAGGTGATCAAAAGCAGCCTGAATCTTCAGCTCTGTTCTGGTATCTATAGAAGAGGTGGCCTCATCCAAAATCAGGATCGGCGGATTGCGCAGCATGAGTCTCGCAATACAGATCAACTGCTTCTGTCCCTGAGACAGACTCGCGCCGTCCTCACCGATCACGGTATCATACCCCTTCGGCAGTCTGCGAATAAAGCCGTGCGCATACGCCTCTTTGGCAGCCTGACGTACCTCCTCGTCCGTAGCGTCCGGTTTACCCATGGCGATATTGTCACGGATCGTTCCCTTTTTCAGCCACGTCTCCTGAAGCACCATACCGATGTTTTCCCGCAGATCATGCCGCGTGATATCCGCGATGTCCACTCCATCCAGACAGATCCTGCCGGACTGCGGATCGTAAAAACGCATCAGCAGATTGATCATCGTGGTCTTTCCGCATCCCGTAGGGCCTACGATCGCAATCTTCTGTCCCGGATCGACATGAAGGCGAAAATTCTCGATCAGCTTCTTCTCCTTTGTATAAGAAAAGCATACATCCTCAATGTCCACCTCACCCGCTGTCTGCTTTACAGGTATGGCGTCTTCACGATCCGGAACCTGCGAAGGCTCATCGATAAGCTGAAATACTCTGCCCGCACAGGCAAGCGCATTCTGAATCTCCGTGATGACACCGGAGATATCATTAAAGGGCTTTGTATACTGATTGGCATAGCTTAGAAAGCTGGTCAGTCCACCCACCGTTATCCCGCCGCCCACAGCCAGCAGAGCGCCTGTCAGGCCAACGCCTGCATACACCACACTGTTCACAAATCTGGTACAGGGATTCGTCAGCGAGGAAAAAAAGATCGCTTTCAGAGAACAGTCTGCCAGACGTCGATTCACCTCGTCGAACTGCTCCAATACCTGCTCCTCATGCGAGAAGGCCTTGACCACCTTCTGATTATCCAGCACCTCCTGTATCAACGCCGTCTGCTCGCCTCTGGTCTTCGACTGCAGCAGAAACATCTCATAAGTTCTGCCGGCAATAAACTTGGCAATGAACAGGGAAAGAGGCGTCAGCACAACGACTACCAGCGCGATCAGCGGATCGATCGATACCATAAACAAAATGGTACCCAAAATGGTCGCCACACCGGCGAACAGCTGCGTCACCCCCATCAGCAGACCGTCCGCAAACTGATCCACATCCGCAATCACCGAATTTACAAGCTGACCATGCATATGAGAATCCAGAAAAGCGAACGGCAGGATCTGAAGCCTATCCATGGCATCATTTCTGATATCTCTGGTCACGCTGTAGGTGATCCTGTTGTAGATCACATTCATGATCCACTGCAGAAGGGCTGTGATCAACACCGCAGCTGCGATCTTTATCAAATACGGAACTACCTGTTCTATCTTTACGCTCTGCGCCGATACCATCTGATCAATGGCACGGCCTACCAGAATGGGAACATACAGAGTGAGCGCCACACTGATCAGCGAAAATAGCATGGACATACCGAGAATCAACCAATGCTTCTCAATATATTTCAGCACTCTTTTGATGGTCTCCCGATTGCTCATGACACCTTCTCCTCCTTTTTAAACTGTGAATCATAGATCTCACGGTATACTTCACAGCTCTCTAATAATTCCTCGTGCGTTCCGATCCCCACCGCCAGTCCGTCATCCAGTACAATGATCTTATCCGCAAACTGAATGGATGAGGTTCTCTGCGATACGATAAAGGTCGTGGGATGATAATCCATTTCCCGAATGGCTTTTCTGAGTCTGGCATCGGTAGCAAAATCCAGCGCGGATGCGCTGTCGTCCAGAATCAGGATCTCCGGGCGCCGGACAAATGCTCTGGCGATCGTGAGACGCTGCCTCTGTCCTCCCGAGAAATTTCTACCCTCCTGAGAAACTCTGTGATCCAGACCGATCTGCGGCATTCTCACATAGTCTCCGATCTGCGCAAGCTCCAGAGCATCTAGCATCTCCTCCTCTGTCGCCTGCTCCTTACCCCATTGAAGATTGGATCGAATGGTTCCCTGAAAGAGCACTGCCTTCTGGGGAACGATTCCAAAGAGAGTTCTCAGCTCTTCCACGGCATAAGCTTTCACATCCCTGCCCGCAATGGATACGGTTCCCGCGTTGGCCTTATAAAAACAGGGCAGCAGGTTGACGAGCGTGGATTTACCGGAACCGGTACCTCCGATGATCCCCACGGTCTCTCCCTTATTTACCGTAAAGGAAATATCCGTCAGCGCCTCGTCTGCGGCATTGGCATAGCTCATGCTCACATGATCAAATCGGATATACGGCTCTGACTTGGCCGCCTCTGATACCGGAACACCTGTCGTATGGTTCTCTTCCCCGCCTCCATCCCGCAGCATCTCATAGATGCGGTTACCGGATGCGATCGATTTGGTGACCGTGATGATCAAATTCGCCATCTTCAAAAGCTCTACCAGAATCTGTGTCAGATAGTTATACAGCGCTACCACGGCTCCCTGCGTCAACAGTCCCCCTTCAATACGAAGCGCTCCGGTATATAGCAGCATGATCACCGCCGCGTTTACTACGATATAGGTCGCCGGATTCATAATGGCAGAGATCTTTCCCGCGAAAAGCTGGCTCTGCGTAAGTGTCCTGTTCTGTTCCCGGAACTTCTTACGCTCCTCCTCTTCCTTGCAGAATGCGCGGATCACACGCACGCCTTCCAGATTTTCCTTGGTAATAAACAAAAGTCCGTCCAGCTTATTCTGTACCCTTCTGTACAGAGGAATTCCCACCAGCATGATCGCAAACACCACCACACACAGCGCAGGGATCATTACTACGAAGATCATCGCCATCCTCCGGTCAATGGTAAATGCCATGATCATGGCTCCAAATACCACAAAGGGCGAACGCAGCAGCAGACGCAGGGTCAGGTTCACTCCCGTCTGCACCTGATTCATGTCGCTCGTCATGCGTGTGATCATGGTCGCGGTTCCAAATGTATCGATCTCCCCGTAGGATAACCTCTGGATATGTGAAAACAATGCATATTTGACATTCTTTACAAATTCCACCGCCGCTTTCGCCGCAAAGAACTGCGCCGTGATGGAAAATCCCAGTCCCACCATTCCCAGAACAATCAGTATCGCGCACATCTGAAAAATATAAATGCGATTTCCTCCGCCGATCCCCCGATCGATCAGTCTGGCGATCACCAGCGGAACAAACAGCTCCAGAATCGCTTCCAGCATCTTAAACAGCGGCGCCAATGCCGCTTCCTTTCGATAGCTCTTCATGTAAATCAGTAAGTGCCTCAAAACCTTTTCCTCCTTTACTGCCTAAAGTCTCCGGAATGTACCTCTGCAAGCATTCTATCATCCTGAATGCAAAAAATCCGAAAAACCTTATACCTAAGATCTTTCGGATTCATATACATAGCGGAAGGGAGATTTGAACTCTCGACACCACGGGTATGAACCGTGTGCTCTAGCCAACTGAGCTATTCCGCCACAACAGTTGACATTATACGTGGTTTTTCTTATATTGTCAACTGATTTTTTCATTTTATACTATGATTCGTTACGGAACAGTAACCGTAACCCTACACTCGCTCTATGTCCGGAATATCTCTGCTGATCTGCTAATTCTTCGCCCGAAAGAGGATCTCATCCTCTGCAACCAGCCCCAGATTTTCTCTGGCGCGCTCCCCCGCATATTCCGGTGTGCGGATATATTCCTGAAGTCTTGCGATCTCCTCAGAGCGCTGATGCTCTTGATCGATCTTCTCATTCAGACTCTCCACCTCGGCCGCATAAGCCGCATTCCTGTCGCGCAAATGATTACTCTGTGCAAACATTACACTCAAAAGAATCATCACGATCGCTGATATGCAAAGCATACCTCTTCGGTTGCTCCCTCTATATCTTCTTTTCTTTGCCATAAAACCTTACTCCCACGCTCTCATAAAAAGTCACTTTTCGTCATTTTAACCCGTTTTCTGTGATTTTTCAATATCTTTATCCAAATCCTGCGAAAAAACGACAACACGATTCCCTGTATCCACGCGCCGAGTATGATTCCGGCAAATGCATAGCCGCGTAAGTTCCCATCATTCTTTTCCAATATCACGGAAAAGATCACCACCGCAGCGGCACACCAGTATAAAAAATCTTCTATTCCTACCACAAAAGGGCGATGCCTGATCAGTACACGCATCAGACGCAGGACATCATACGCCGTGAGCAGCGCGATACCGGTCAGTATACTGTACATAAAAAAAGAAAGCTCCTGTCTGACTACCTCGCTCAAGGCTATCGAAACATTCTCTGCAACAGAGAGCCTTCCTTTTTCTTATGATGTCCTTTTACGGAGTAGGTCATGCTCTCCACAACGCCCTCCATATCCGCCTCGCCAAGCTCCAGCGTCAGGCGGCTGATGTGCAGTTCCTTTCCTCTAACCGACAGCATCCCCATTTCCGTATCCAGTAAAATCTCATGCTCATCAAACGATATCACATCCGTGATGCCGCTGACGGTGCCCGATTTACGTTCGGTCAGCACGATCCTGTGTGTGCAATGTACCTGTTTTTGTTCCATAGCCTGCCGCTTTCCTGTGCCCTTACATCATACTATGCATCGCCGCTCTCTGTAAGAACCAAAGAACAACATCCAAACAGATCTCCTAAAGATATCTATATAGCTCCTGTGCAGCCTCCTTACGCACAGTCTCCTGTACATCCAGTACTTCTACCTTCACACTCTTTGTACCAAACTGGATCTCGATCACATCTCCCGCCTTCACTGCCGCAGAAGCCTTCGCAGGACGCTCGTTGATCAGCACACGGCCCGCATCGCAGGCTTCATTTGCCACTGTTCTGCGTTTGATCAAACGTGATACCTTCAAAAACTTATCTAGTCTCATGCTATTTTCTCCTATATACAAAAAAGCGGGGAGTCTCACGACTCCCCCACTCAAGCTTCTATTATGCGTTGATCTCGTCCTTCAGAGCCTTACCAGCTTTGAACTTCGGAGTCTTGGAAGCTTTGATCTGCATAGTCTCACCGGTCTGCGGATTTCTTCCCTCTCTTGCTGCTCTCTCAGATACCTCAAAGGTACCGAATCCAACCAGCTGGATCTTCTCGCCGTTCTTCAGCTCAGCGGTAACAACATCTGTAAAAGCCTTCAGAGCCTTCTCTGCGTCCTTCTTAGATAATTCTGTCTTCTCAGCAATCGCTGCTACTAATTCAGTTCTGTTCATTGAACAATTCCTCCTCTAAATCACTTACGTCTATCTAATCATCTGATATCACGCTACTGCGCATACCTCCATACATTTATATAACGAAGGTGCAAGTTTGTCAAGGATTAACTGCGTTACATCATCTTTTCGATCATCGCAAGTACCTGCTCGCCGAGCGCTGCAGACTTCTTATCCGCATCCTCCAGAGAAGTACCTTTCACACCATAGTAGAACTTCACCTTCGGCTCTGTACCGGACGGTCTTACACACAGCCATGCGTCATCATTGAGATCATAGTAAAGTACATTGGAATTCGGCAGCCCTGTCTTGGTCACCTCACCGGTCTGCAGATTCTTCACGGTATCAAGCTTGTAATCTCTTGCGGACAGTACCGTATAATCACCGATCTTCTCCGGAGTATTGCCACGCAGCGTATTCAGGATCTCCTGAATCTTCTGCAATCCCTCAATTCCCTTCAGAGTGATGGATTTGATATCATCCTTGTAGTAGCCATACTTCTCATACATATCGATCATGGCATCCCAGAGTGTCTTGCCCTGACTCTTATAATACGCAGCTGCCTCGCACAGCGCCATGGTAGCCACGATGGCGTCCTTATCTCTCGCATGCGTACCGATCAGGCAGCCGTAGCTCTCCTCAAACCCGAACAGATAGCTGCCCTTGCCGCTCTGCTCAAAGCCTAAGATCTGCTGACCGATAAACTTGAAGCCTGTCAGAACCTCGATAAAGCGAACGCCGAAGGCACGCGCGATCGCACCTGCCATATTGGTGGTCACGATGGTACTGACAACCGCTCCATCCTCCGGAATGCCGCGGGTAGCCTTGATCTGGCTCAGCTCGTAATCCTCAAGAAGACAGCCGGACATATTGCCGGTCAGGCAGATATACTCACCGCTTTTGGTATCTTTTACATAGCAGCCAAGGCGATCCGCATCCGGATCCGTCGCCAGAACAAGATCTGCATCCACCTCCTTTGCCAGCTTCAGTCCGAGAGCGAATGCTTCCTTCGCCTCCGGATTCGGATAGCTGACAGCCGGGAACTCGCCATCCGGCAGCTCCTGCTCCTTTACCACATAGACATTCTCAAAGCCCAGCTCCTTCAGTACGCGTCTTGCCGGGATATTACCGGTTCCGTGCAGCGGACTGTAGACGATCTTGATATTCTTCTGCTGCTCCTTGATGGAATCCCAGTGAATCACCTGCTTCTTCAGCTCCTCGATGTACGGATCGTCGATATTCGCTCCGATCACCTCATACACACCGGCCTTGACCGCCGCGTCCTTGTCCATGGTCTTCATGGCAGAATAATCCGTAACCTTCTTCACCTCGCTCATGATACCCGTATCATGCGGCGGTGTGATCTGGGCGCCGTCCTCCCAGTATACCTTATATCCGTTGTACTCCGGCGGATTGTGGCTGGCAGTGATATTGATGCCGGCAATGCAGCCAAGCTTACGTACCGCATAGGACAGCTCCGGCGTCGGGCGCAGAGACTCAAATACATATGCCTTGATGCCATTCGCCGCCAGACAAAGCGCTGCCTCATCCGCAAACTCTGGAGACATTCTTCTGGAATCATATGCGATGGCAACTCCGCGCTCCCTGCCGCCTACAGAGGCGATATAATTCGCCAGCCCCTGCGTCGCCTTACGAACGGTGTAGATGTTCATACGATTCGTACCTGCGCCGATCACACCGCGCAGACCTGCAGTGCCGAACTCCAGATCCATGTAAAAGCGTTCCCTGATCTCCTTTTCATCCCCGGCGATCGCCTTCAACTCCGCCTTGGTGTCCTCATCAAACACCGGATTCGTGAGCCACTCCTGATACATTTCTTTATAGTCCATCTCAAAACCTCCCGCTTGTATTTTATATATGCGGTCAATGCCGCCAACCCATCAGGCAATACCGTAATTTTGCCTCTATGTATTTCATCATATCAGAATTTTGCATATTATTCCAGTGATTTCAGGAAAGAATTTCTTGCGTTCTGCTGCTGTATGAGCGTCTTTAATTTTTCCGCATTTCTCCACGGTGTACAGGCCTTATTCTGACCGTAGTACTGGTTTGCCAGCTTCCAGAATTTCTCCGGATAGAGCAGTCTGGCATACATATATTCCCACCCCTCGCACCCCAGCGGCCGCTCATGATCATACCATTTCAGAATATGATGCCCGATGTCCGGATTCCAGTCCTGCTTCTCCATAATTTTGCGGAGAAACTGATACAGATCTGTCAGAGGAACATCAAACCGGCACCGCTCAAAATTGCCCGCAAATACCTGATGCTTTCCCTGAAACCAGATGTTGTGCTGATTATAATTTCCGTGACAGAGCTGTCCCCCGGCAATACAGCGCTCACGCAGCCTGTCGTATCCGGAATTTTTCAGATATTCCAGCGCTTCCTTTGCCTGTTCAAAAAACATGGTATAGTACTTTAAAAACAGGATCTCAAATTCATTCTTCTGTTTTCGCTTCCTGATAAATGAATAAATTTTATGCAGCTCGCGGTTATGCCTTTCCATCTCAGCTCCAAGCTCCTGTGCGCAGAACGTCTCATCCATCTGCGACAGCAGCGCCGGAAGGCAAAGCCGTCTGTGAAGCCCCGCAAGGCAATGTACCGCCTGCTCAATATCCTGCGGATTTCTGGTATCGCATTCACGTCCCTCATGCCAGTCCTTCAAAACACAGGAATTCTCATCACGATCTGTACAGATCAGATGGCCCTCTCTATTTTCCATCACGAGATCCGCGTAGGCATAGTCTCTTTTTTGCAGCTCCTGCAGGACGCTGTTCACAAATCTCAGCCTCTTCTCCGAGCCTGTATAATCTGCCAGCAGCTTTTTACCCAGATTTGTCTCGCAAATGTAGGATCCTCGCCCCCGCCGTGTTCCTGTCACCTCGATCTCATATTGTTCCAACAGCTTCAGACATTTTTCATTCACTTCCATCCCTCCCCCTACTGCTCCCTCTATCCTATGCAGTCAAAAAAAGATGTAGAACGAAAAAGGAACACGCCAGCAGCGCATTCCTTCTGTCATTTTCTCTACAGATATGTCCTCAGCAGATATTCTTTGTTGTTGTGCTCCGGTTCCTCCAGCACATCCTCCAGCATACGCTGAAGTGTCTCCCCGATTCCTCGTCCCGGCTTCCTTCCGGCTGCGGTCAGATCCCGCCCCGTCACCGCCAGCGTCTTCAAAGAGACACATTCTCCCCGCAGTAGGATCTCCTCATAAATCTCCCGGATCCGGTCAAGCTTCAGCAGCTTCTCCACCCGCATATACGGGCTTTGTGCCAGCAGGTCGGCGCCCATCACCTGAAACAGATCCGGAAGCAGATCCTCCCCTGCCCGATTCATCAGGCGGCGTACACTGCGATCCGTCGTCTCCGGCCGCGTATCGTGGAACTGCACCAGCTTCTTTACGCAGTCGATCGTGTGATTATCGAACTTCAGACGTCTTAGAATCTTCTCAGACATCTGCCTGCCAAGCGCCGCATGACCGTAGAAATGATCTATCCCCTGTTCTGTCGTCTTTGTCACGGGCTTGGCAATGTCGTGCAGCAATACTGCCAGACGAAGGGTTTTGTCCGCTTCCACGAACTCCAACGCCTTCAGGGTATGCTCCCCCACCGTATAGCAGTGGTGCGGATGATTCTGGGTCGTCTCCATCATGGCGTCAAATTCCGGAAAAAACACCCTCGTCAGTCCCATCTCCCATGCCTCCCGCAAAAGCTGCGGGTACGGAGATACCAGTAATTTTACCAGCTCCACCTGAATGCGCTCCGCGCTGATCTTTTGCAGATTCTGTGCAAGAGCAGACGCTGCTTCTCTCGTCTCCTTCTCGATTTCAAACCCCAGCTGCGCTGCAAAGCGCACCGCCCGCAGAATGCGCAGGGCGTCCTCCCCGAAGCGCTCCATGGCGTTTCCGACACAGCGGACGATCCCCTGCTTCAGATCCTCCATACCGCCGAAAATATCCACCATACCGGTACGCTCACTGTATGCCATGGCATTGATGGTGAAATCTCGCCGTCTCAGATCCTCCCGCAGCTCTGAGGTAAAGCTCACCTCATCCGGATGACGGCTGTCCCGGTATTCTCCGTCGATGCGATAGGTCGTCACCTCGTAGCCCACATGATCCATCATCACCGTCACGGTGCCATGCTGAATCCCGGTGTCGATCGTCCGTTCAAAGAGCTCCTTTACCTGCTCCGGCTTCGCGGAAGTGGTGATATCCCAGTCCGCAGGCTCCCGGCCAAGCACCGAATCGCGAACGCAGCCGCCTACTGCAAATGCTTCGTAGCCGGCTGCCTCCAATGTATTTATGATATTGCTTACCTGATCCGGTAATACGATTCTCATATTTCCTCCATTTCTTATTTCAGTCCCCAGAAGTACGTCAGCACCGCTGCTCCGAGTACGATACGGTACCATCCGAACACCTTGAAATCGTGCTTGCGGATATAACCCAGCAGAAGCTTGATGACCACGATAGATACCACAAAGGCCACTACCATACCCACCAGCAAAAGCACCAGCTCCAGACTGCTGAAGGCCAGTCCGAACTTCAGGATCTTCAGAAGGCTCGCGCCGAACATCACCGGTATTGCCAGAAAAAAGGTGAACTCTGCAGCGACCGGTCTGGCCACGCCGATCATCAGTGCTCCCAGAATGGTCGCACCGGAGCGCGAGGTACCCGGAAAGATCGCCGCAATCAGCTGAAACACACCGATCCAGACTG
>JAUNCG010000009.1:0-6156 GCA_030526715.1 Eubacteriales bacterium | reverse complement strand
CGCGAGGTACCCGGAAAGATCGCCGCAATCAGCTGAAACACACCGATCCAGACTGCGATCGGATAGGTGATCTGCGCGAGAGAATTCACCTTGATCCGCATATCCTTATTCTGAATCTCTACCACGATGAACAGTACGCCGAAAACGATCAGAGCCAACGCTACCGTCCAATAGTTATAGAAGATGGCATCCAGTTCATCATCAAACAGCACTCCTACCACAGCTGCGGGAATCGTAGCCACCAGAATCTTAAACCACATAGAAAAGGTATCTTTTTTAATGAAGAATCTCTCTTTTGCAGAAAAAGGCCACAGCTGACTCCAGAACAGGATCACCACCGCCATAATAGCGCCCAGCTGGATCACTACCAGAAACATCTCTCGAAACTCCGGAGATACGTTCAGCTTCACAAACTCGTCTAACAGAATCATATGACCTGTACTGCTGATGGGAAGCCACTCCGTAATACCTTCCACGATACCGAATAATACCGCCTTTAAAATCTCAATAATCTCCATAATAATTTCCTTTCCGTTTACTATACTAGAGTATATATGGTAGAATAGTAAAATACAAGTAAGAAAGGATTTTTAAAATGAAAAAAGTAAAATCTTTAGCTTTGATCATATTAGGGAATCTGCTTCTGGCTGCAGGGGTAAGCTACTTTCTGATCCCCACGGGCTTTGTATCCGGGGGCGTCACCGGAATTGCGTTGATTCTGCATCATTATTTTCATACCTCCGTATCTGTCGGCGTCCTGACCCTTAATATTTTGCTGCTGATCGTTGGATTTTTTTCTCTCGGAAAAGGGTTTCTCGCCACTACGATGCTCTCCAGCCTTCTTTATCCGCTATTTTTGAATACCATGGAGCATTTTCCCCTCTTCACCGCGGTGAATCAGGATCCCCTGCTCTGTGCCGTCTACGCCGGACTGCTCTCCGGCCTCGGTCTTGGTCTTGTATTTAAAGAGGGCTCCTCCACCGGCGGTACGGATATTCCGGTACTCATCCTGAACCGCAGATTCGGCATCTCTCTGGAAGCCGGTCTGTATATCACCGACGGGATCATCATTCTGGCGCAGGCAGGCTTCTCCGACTCCTTTTCTCTGCTCTATGGTCTGCTGGTAATGCTGCTCTCTTCCTTTGTCATCGGACGCATCGAGCTGCGCGGACATGCGCAGATTGAGCTGATCATCGTCAGTCCGTCCTATGAGGAGATCCGCGACAGATTGCTGCACACACTGGATACAGGCGCTACCCTGCTGCACATCGATACCGGATTCCAGCGGACACGCTCCTTTGCGGTACTCACGGTGATTCCCAGACGTAAGCTGATGGAGACGACACGGCTCATCGAGGAGATCGATAAAGCCGCATTTATCACCATTCATGAAGTCAAAGAGGTGCATGGCCGGGGCTTCAGCCTGCAGAAGATATACCACCCGGAAATAAATACGGTGAAAAATAATGCGCCGGCAAAATAACCTGATGCATTTGAAAGGATGTAACTCTGACCATATTGCATAGCTGCGAAAGGATGTTCTTCTATACTGTCGGCTCTGCTGTACCTCAGTGCAGATATCAGCTTTCTAAAACAAGCACATCTTTGCGGAGCATCCGTCATTGATGTGCTTGTTTTCTTACGATATTCACAGATTTATTTACGCCAGCGCTTTTCCCAGCTCCTCGCACGCCGCCTGTGCTTCATCATCCGGCTGTTCATTGCAGATGACATATTCATGAACCAGCGGAATCCCTTTTTCTTTACAGTCACTCTCCCAGTTTCTCATCCATTCGCCGTCACCCCAGCCGTAAGAGCCAAACAGTGCGTTTTTCTTGCTTTTCAATTTTTCTTCACAGGACATGAACAGAGGCAAAAATGTGGTATCCTCCAGCTCCTCATCTCCCATCGCCGGGCATCCAAAGGCCAAGGCGTCAAATTCATCCACTTTATCTGCCGAAAATGCGTCGGCGTCAAACAGCTCCGCCTCCGCTCCGGCCGCTTTGGCTCCTTCAAGGATCTTCTTTGCCATCTCCTCTGTATTGCCGCTTCCGCTCCAATATACTACTGCTACTTTACTCATAATCTTACTCCTCCTTTTATGAATCCTACTGCACGCTTTTCAGCGGGAGCTTGTGCTCCCACTGATACAAGTAAGTCCCTAGCCCACCGCTCAATGCTCTCCGCATTTGAATCGGGGACTTACTTGATTCGGTTATATTATGCCGCAACCGTCAGCTGCAGAATGCTTCTTCCGCCGCTCCACTGTCTTTGATATATCTCCTGACATTTCCGGTAGCTTGCAAACAGCTTTTTCGCAGCACATTCATCGCAATAGACCTTCCAGCAGCCGGTACACTTATAATTCTGACCGGCATTGCGGATAAATCCGATCACATCCCCTAGCGGATAATCAAGAAAAATACCGATCTCATGCGGAAATTCCTCCTGCGCCTTCATACGCTGCGACAATCTCTGCAAAACAACATCTATCTCAAGATTCCTGTAACCATATTCCTCCAGAAACGATGCCACACCGGGTTTCCCGAGATTCTCCTGCAGCCGCGACTTGCGACAGACATAGATCAGAGCCTTTCTATGATGCTTTCTTAATAAATAGATAGAAATTCCCTTCTTTTCCATGCATGCATTCCATCTGTCCAACTGCTCCTGCAAATGTTCCTCCGTATCAAAGGGCATATTAAACAGATTCGCACTTTTCAGGGATGCCAGTGTCGGGGCACAGTTGCAAATCAGGTATTTTTCCAATTCATATTCGCTCAGCATAGCAGCCTCCTTGTAAGCTTTTTAGTTAGTTTATACTAACCTTCAGGCTTTTATACAGCGGAGACGAATATCTCCGCTGATATAGCATGACTATAGATACGATGACTCTAATCTATTGCTACGGTATTAGTTTTGACTAACTATAGTAAGTTTATCATAATTTCTTTTGAATTGCAACTGTTTTATTTTTAGATTTGAGGCTTTATGTCTTGCAAAGCATGATCAGTGAACAAACTTTTTCCACTAAATGACAGCGGTATACAAGATAGAGCATCCCCGCTAGCAAGGCAAGCCGCAATCCCCGGCGTATCCACCAATAGATGGCATATTTCCCGACAATTCCACGCAATACCCAGATCCCCGCCTTGCGTCCCTTTTTGGCATTACAACGACGGCACGCCGGAGCGAGGTTGCGCACATCGTTCACATCCTTCAGCCATGCCAGCTTCAGCCAGAAGCTTTTTCCGGATTTTGCCAGATAGATCGGATAAATATGATCTATGGTCATCTTCCGCTCAGGTAGACGTCGATGACAATAGCGGCACCGATAGCCCCCTGCCGGACGCGGGTTCGCTCGCAGGAACTCTCTTCGATAATTATCACTTCTCCCAAGATTCTCCGGGTAAGTCCGCCTGATCTCATACCGTTTCCGGCGACAGATGCGCTCTACCTTGCGAAGCTGCCGATCCTCTGCCTGAATACGGTACATATTCTCTCCGGTTCTTCGCACGGAAAGGAATCTTCGAAAGACACGACTAGGATTGCGTCTTGATTTTTTTGTTGTCACGATCTCTATGTACAAATGTTCTCCTTTGCTGACAGCCCAAGACGCAGAAGTGATGGAACTGCTTCTGCTGCTATTCCTGCATGAATTTAAAAATCATATTCCAGTATCGCTCCACGGTGTCGCTGTCACTGTTGAAAATCTCGTGCTTCGCCTCCGGGAAGCGAACCAGCTTTGCCCTTGTTTTGCCATGTTCGTTGATCTTCTTTACAAACAATTCCTGTTGTTCTCCTACCACAAAGGTATCTTTTCCCGACTGAAACAGCAATACGGGAACGGAGATCCTTTTCCATGCCTGAGACTGGAGATCATGATTCAGACGTATCGCCTCTCTGAGCCACCCAAAGGATGGCGCACAGGTCTGGTAGATGCTCTGCGTCGCTCTCTTTTTTTCATAGTATAGGAAGCGCTCTTTATTTACCGATGCGCTGTCCTCAAACTTTTCCATTCCCCCATAGGGATGTGCTCCCGGTACATAATCCTTCTCTTTTCCCATCAGGCAGGCTGCTCCGTCAATGAGCTTTGTCACTCCCCATGGAAGTCCTCCGGTAATGGGTCGGATCATGGGAGACGATAGGATCAATTTAGCATACACCTTCGGTCGACGTGCCGCAGCAGCCGCTGCCACACCGCCACCCATAGAATGTCCGTAAAGGTACAGCGGCAATCCCGGATGCTCTTTTTCTATTAGCTTTGTCATATGCAAAAGATCCTCCACATAACGCTCAAACCGGTCCACATACACCAGCGACATATCCTCCACGAGACGATAGCTTCTTCCGTGTCCACAGTGATCATGCATATACACATCATATCCGGCCTTCAGGAAATAATAGATGTTTTCTTTATACTTCTCCGTGGACTCCGTAAAGCCATGGCTGATCAGTACAACTCCCTTCGGCTGATCTGCCAGATATTTCACATAAAAAATCCTCTTTCCGTTCTCCCGTTCCGTCTCCCTGCTCTCTCCGTGAAGCTCAAGATACGGCTCCACCTCCTCCGCCATCTTCTGCGCGTAAGTCTTTTCTTCCAATACTATGCTCATATTTCCCCCATTCTACAAAATCTCAATACCGCTCCGGTTTCCCCGAAAGTCGGTATTGAGACTCTATTTTCATAATATGATCAATAAAAGTAATTCTTATGATTATCGAATATTCGCATTGATCTTCTTCTCATTATACGCAATGAAGATCAGTCCGCCAAGTACACAAAATACTGCCGCCAGAAAAGCAGCCACGCGATATCCCATGCCCGTGCCGGTGCCAATGGTGGACACTGCGGTAAACAGCAACATAGACAGACTCTGTCCCAGCTTGAAGGCAAAGGTACGCGCCGCATAGAACATTCCCTCACGGTTTTCTCCGGTCTGTGTCGCGTCACTCTCCGCAATATCCGCAACCACCGCCTGAGGCAGGATACCGAAGATCGCCATCGGCAGCGCAGCGACTACCGTCAGGATTCCTCCCTGAACGGCTGCCGGAATACCCGGAATGTTGCCGATAAATCCGGTATAGAAAAATGCTGCTCCGAATACTGCAAACGCAAACAGCATCAGCTTCTTCTTGCCGAACTTCGGCGTCAGCTTGTTGATCGGCAGATAGAATACCAACGAAAGCGCTGTCATACCGACAAAATAAAGCGTGGTCATGGTCTCCGGCAGCTTCAGCAGACTCGTCACGAAGAACGGCAGCCCTGTCTGGAACATGGTCAGACCGATCCAGTAAAAAATGTCGGAGCCTACAAACTTACGGAATTCCGCATTTTTGAAGGTCGATGTCAGTGAGGAGAATGCGGATTCCCGTGTCGGAACGGTATTTACATACTCCTTTTCCTTAATGGTCAGCACCGGAATGAGCATAAAGATCCATGCTACTACCGCGATAGCCGTGAAGGTCGCGCGGATCGCATTTACACGACCGAGGCTAGGAATAAATGCTCCCCAGATGGTAGGCGCCAGATAGGCCATAGCTGTTCCGGCAATGAACGTAAAGGAGATCACGGTGGAGATGTTCAGGCGCTCCTCCTGTGTGTGACCGAGCTCCGGAATCAATGCATTATACGGTGTACAGTATGCTGTGATAGACAGATAATACGCCATCACCATAGCAAACAAAAACAGGGCATTGAGGGTGCTGGTAGTGCCGACCGGTGACCAGAATACCAGCACGGTGGAAGCCGCCAGCGGCAGAGAGGCCCATTTTAAAAACGGGATTCGTCTTCCCTGCTTTGATTCGCAGCGGTCAGACCAGCTGGCGATCATAGGATCTGTAATTGCATCGAATATTCTTCCGAATGCGGTAATACCTCCGATGACTGTAAAAATACCGAGGACGACAAGTCCCTGCGGGATAAATACCGTCTGTCCCTGACTGATCGCGACTTCGTCCGGCTGATAAAAATACACCAGCCAGTTTGAGATCAGACCTGACAGCATGGCCCAGCCAAACTGACCCATGGCAAACAGCCAGATCTTTCCTGTGGATAGTTTCTTCATTCTCTTTCCTCCTTGTGATATCATATGTTCTCTATTATAACCGAGGATCCTGTTTTTCTCAATCTCTTTTCATCTTAATATCGGTCAA
>JAUNCG010000118.1 GCA_030526715.1 Eubacteriales bacterium | reverse complement strand
GAGACTCTGTTAAAATATAAACCATCTAATAAAAACGGAGGAAACACAGATGGGTTATGTACTTGACAGGGATCATATGGATCAGGTTCTGGAAAGTCTGAAAAAGAATTATCTGATTTATGCACCGAAATGTATTCACGGTGGTGGAAGATTCTCAGATACAGACTGTATCCGCTATGGAGAGATCAGCAGATCAGAGGAAATTGTGTTTGACAAAAAGTCAGAATTTTCATTTAAAGAGGTTTTGACACCGATTTCTCAGACGTTATTTTTCTTCACGGAGGATTCTGTAAAAGAAGCAGATCCTGAGAAAAAGGGAGCTATTGTATTTTTGAGGAGCTGCGATCTGCATGCAGTAAAGAGACTGGATGACATGTATCTGGACAATGGTCCGGAGGATTACTATTATTCCCGTATCCGTGAAAAGGTACATTTTATTCTGATGGGCTGTGCACAGGCATTTGATTCCTGTTTCTGTGTTGATATGGGAACCAACATTTCTGAGAATTATGATGCGAGCGTAGATGTAAAAGATGGATTCTTTTATATGGATTGTAAATGGCAGAAACTGGACACACTGCTGGCTGATTATGCAGTGGAACAAAGAAACGTGATCCCGGAACACGTAGAAGAGACGATTACACACGTATCAATTCCGGAAAATCTGGATTTCAGGATTGGACAGAGCAGTCTCTGGAGAGAGTATGATGGACGCTGCATAAACTGCGGCCGCTGTAATTTTGTCTGTCCTACCTGTACCTGCTTTACGATGCAGGATATTTTCTACACAGACAATGGAAAGGTCGGAGAGCGCAGGAGAGTCTGGGCGTCCTGTATGGTAGACGGCTATACAAATGTCGCAGGCGGCGGAAGCTACCGTCAGAAAAACGGGGACAGAATGCGTTTTAAGGTACTTCATAAGGTGTTGGATTATAAGAAGCGCAATGGATATCACATGTGCGTGGGGTGTGGAAGATGTGATGATATTTGCCCGGAATATATTTCCTTCTCCAATGTGATCAATAAACTGGAAGATGGAATGAAGGAGGTATGCGGCAATGACCAGAAATGAGTATGTTCCTTTTTTATCTGAAATTCTTGATGTGAAAAAACACACGGAAATTGAGTATACATTCCGTATGGCTTTTGAAGGAGAGGTTCGCCCGGGACAGTTCTTTGAGGTGTCTCTTCCGAAATTTGGCGAGGCTCCGATCTCGGTTAGTGGAATTGGAGAAGGCTATGTAGAGTTAACGATTCGTCGGGTCGGAAAAGTGACAAATGAGATCTTTGAAAAATATACGGGTGAAAAGCTGCTGTTGCGTGGACCGTATGGGAACGGATTTGATGTAAATGATTATAAGGGAAAAGAGCTTGTGATCGTGGCAGGCGGAACCGGGGTATCTCCGGTAAGAGGTGTGATATCCTATTTTGCAGAGCATCAGGATGAGAGAAAATCAGAGACAATTATTACTGGATTCAAGTCGGCAAATGACATTCTTTTCCGGGAGGAGTTTGCAGACTGGAGAAATAAAATGAATGTGATTCTGACTTTGGATGCAGGGGAGGAAACGCCGGAGCACAGGATTGGTCTCGTAACAGCATTTATTCCTGATCTGAAGTTTGAACAGATAGAAAATGCGGCGGCTATTGTCGTGGGACCTCCGGCCATGATGCGTTTTTCCGTAAAGGCATTGCTTGATCGTGGATTAAAAGAAGAGCAGATCTGGATTTCTCAGGAGAGAAAGATGTGCTGTGGACTTGGAAAGTGCGGACATTGCAGAATCGGTGAGAAATATGTATGTCTGGACGGCCCGGTATTCAACTATTCGGAAGGAAAAAATCTGATCGATTAAGGGAGATGCAAAAGATGGATGTAAATACAAAAAAATTAAAGAAAAATGCTTTTCGTGTGACGAAGGTTCGTGGTGAGGCAGCTTCCCGTGTGCGTGTTCCGGGCGGCAGAATGGATGCGAAATATCTTTCCATGATTCAGGAGATTGCAGATACCTACGGAAATGGGACGGTTCATCTGACCATTCGTCAGGGTTTTGAGATTCCGGGTATTCCATACGAAAAGATGGATGAAGTAAATGAGAAGCTTCAGCCGATCATCGAGGGTATGGGTATCAATCAGGAGGAGCCGGGAAAAGGATATACATCGTCGGGTACAAGAAATATCATGGCTTGTGTCGGCAATAGTATCTGTCCGTATGGCAACTACGACACCACTGCATTTGCAAGAAAAATGGAGAAAACGATTTTTCCAAATGATCTGCATTTCAAGGTCTGCTTCACGGGCTGTCACAACGATTGTGCAAAGGTTCGAATGCACGATTTTGGTATTATCGGAATGACGATGCCACAGTATGATCCAAACCGCTGTGTCAGCTGTATGGCCTGCGTAAAAGCGTGCAAAAAGAAATCGGTCGAGGCGTTAAGAGAAGTAAATTATCGTCCGGTGCGGGATGAACAGAAGTGTATCGGCTGCGGTGAGTGTGTACTGGCCTGTCCCAATATGGCTTGGCAGAGGAGTCAGCAGAAATATTACAAGCTGACACTGCTGGGAAGAACCGGCAAGAAGAATCCACGTCTTGGTCAGGACTGGATCAAGTGGATCGATGAGGAGAGCATTCTCAAGATCGTCAAAAATACCTATGATTATGTGAAAGAATACATCGATCCACAGGCACCGGGTGGAAAAGAGCATATAGGTTATATTGTAGACAGAACCGGTTATCAGGAATTCAAAAAATGGGCGCTTAAGGATGTAACACTGCCAGCGTGCGCCGAGATCAATGAGCCGATCTACTGGCCGGGAAT
>JAUNCG010000048.1 GCA_030526715.1 Eubacteriales bacterium | reverse complement strand
ACTGCTTATATCTAATTTTTCAAAAATGGTAGGCGGTGAGTTATTCATCGCTTACATTAAATGCGCTTGGCAAATGTGAATGTAGCCTTGTTCAACAGAACTACTACCTTTTTGATTATTATGATGAAGTCCTTAAAGATATCGGTTCAGCTACAAACATCGATTTTAGTAAGCGCATCCGAAGCCTTGGAGAGATTAAAAAAATTTTAGCAGAGACCAAAAAGTAGAAAAAACACCATGAAAATCTGACAAAACAATAAACCCACAATCCAGCATATTTACTGGGATTGTGGGCATTTTTTATCCTTGCCTCCTGCAAAAGTCAGGTTGCAAGCACTTTTTTCAATTTCTCAAAAACTTTTTGAAGATCTGCCAATTCTTTATTGTGACATTCTCCCGCTGCTTTGGAATCTTGTAAATGTCAAAGCGGTCAATAGATCAGAACAAGCCCTCACTTCTGCTTCATCCGTCCGCAGAATTTCGTATTCACTGATCGATGGCAGTCCCATGGAGACCTCTGCTTTTCGGTAGATCATACCGCTGTCCAGTGTTCCCCGACGCCCGGAGGTATGAAATGTTGTGATTCCTGTCAGATCATGTATTTGGGAAATATTTTGACTGTTCACGCCTGCTCCCGCCATAATATCGATTCTTCCGTCCGCCGCACGATACAGCTCAGCCAGAAGAGGCACTCCCTGTATAGCTGCCGCACGCTGTCCGGAGGTCAGGATCGTTCTGCACCCGAGAACGATCGCCTCCTCCAGCGCAGTCCGTGGATCCCGTGTCATATCAAATGCACGATGCAGCGTAACGGACATCGCACCGGCGCATTCCACCAGTTCTCTCATCTTTTCCTGATCCAGTACTCCCTCCGGGCGAAGCGCGCCGATCACTATCCCATCGGCTCCGAGCTCACGGAACCTACGGATACTTTCACACATCTCCCACTGCTCTTCTTCTGTGTACAGAAAATCACCGAACCGCGGCCGGATCAGGACATGTATCGCACCTGTAAATCGCTCTCTGACCTGACAGAACAATGCATTCGATGGGGTCGTCCCTCCAATGATCAGATTCGCACAGAGCTCCAGACGATCCGCTCCCCCTGCAACAGCCGCCACACAGGAAGCATACGAATCTACGCACACCTCCAGCATTCCTTTTTTATTCACACCCATTCTTCTCCCGCTCTTTCACCATCAGCCATGCCATCACATGGATCGCCTGCGCAAAGCTGCCATCTTTGATCATCGCTTCGATTTCTTCTTTCGTATAAATCTCCGGCTCCAGACACTCTGTCTCATCCAGATGCAGGTCCGAAATCTTCTTACAGTTCTTTGCATAAAATACAAACGCATAGTTATCCGCAACCGTGGCGTTGCTCGGAATCGTGATCAAATGCGTCCAATCCTCACTACTGTATCCGGTCTCCTCCTGCAGCTCTCTCTTTGCCGCATCCAGCGCGCTTTCTCTGGCTGACCCACTCTGTTCACCCTCATACTCTGCCCCACCGTTACGCTCAATGCCTCCTGCCGGAAATTCTACCGTCACCTTCTCAATCCCATAGCGGAACTGACGGACACAGATATAATTTCCCGCCTCGTCCTCCGCTACCACTACCACATAGCTTCGTCTGCTGTAGCGATAAAACGGTGCAAATTCCCGCCCATCCGGATAACGGTATTTCACCTTTTGAAAATCGATCCACTGATCCCTGACAATGTGCTCCCTTTCCACCGCCTTCCATGCCAGTTCTTCATCTGATATGTATTTTTTCGTCATATTCTTTCATCCTCATTTCTGTTATTGTATCCTGTCATCATCTCTATGATCGTGCGATCCGTTTCCCGCATACCCTCTCTGGCCAACTCGCCGACATTGCGGATCGTATTCTCAACACCCTTCACCACAATGCCGTCTCCATCGTAAAACTGACTGTCATGCTTTTGCATCTGCATCCCCAGCAGTCCGGCTTCCACCGCCGATGCGATCTTTGCCGCGCAACTC
The DNA here is from genome assembly GCA_030526715.1 of Eubacteriales bacterium. Lineage (GTDB taxonomy): Bacteria > Bacillota > Clostridia > Lachnospirales > Lachnospiraceae > Marvinbryantia. The sequence goes on along the minus strand of JAUNCG010000048.1, from coordinate 14,186 downwards.
GCCTTTGCTCCGTCACAGATCATTCCCGAATTGATCGCCAGCGCATTCACAATGGTATGCGATATCTCTCTGCATTTCCCTCCATAGAGATAGGTGATGCCCGCACCCGCTCCGCAGCCCGCGCTGGTGGCTCCGCAGTAAGCGCTTAGACGGCCGATCCCCGTCTTCAGATGAATCGTCACCAGATTCGATACGATCAGCGCCCGATACAGCATTTCCTGAGAAACATTCAGTTCTTTGGCATACACGATCACCGGCAGAGATGCCGTCAGCCCCTGATTCCCGCTGCCGGAATTGATGACCACCGGAAGCTCACAGCCGTTCATTCGTCCGTCCGAGCCCGCTGCCGCATAGGCTTTCGCCCTGTTATTCACACTGCTGCCGTAGGAACGGAGTAAAATGCGGCCGATATTTGCTCCGTAATCTCCGCGCAGTCCTTCCTCTGCAATAGCCGTATTATAATCAATCTGCCTCTGTAGCGTCTCCTGCACCTGTGCAAGCTCCACGGTATCCGCAAATTCAACAATATCGCTCACATTCAAAAGACTTCGATCCGTGGTACAGGAATTCCCCTGCTCCACATATTCTTTTTCAAATAATATCTGATCGTCCCGCTTACGACAGATCACGTTCGTATGATGTCCCGCAATTTCCGCAAACGCCCTATGCTCTCCCGCCGTCAGCTCTACCTGAATATCGAATACATACTCGTTTTCCGATCTCTCGATTTGAAATTCCACGCTCTCCAAAAAAGTCGGAATCTGCCGGATCTGCTCCTCTCCAAGCTCTGCCAGTACCTGCAGCTTTGCAGCTGCCGCGCCGGAGATGATCCCCGCAGCCGCTGCCGCAGCGATTCCACGCTGCCCTCCGGTATTCGGCACAAACACGCTTTTCACATTTTTGATAATATTGGCGCTGGCCCACACCTTTACCTTCTCCGGTCTCTCGCCAAGAGTCTCACTCGCTAGCGCTGCACAGTAAGCTACCGCGATCGGCTCCGTACATCCCATCGCCGGCACAAGCTCTTCCCTTAAAATATTGATATATTCCCGGTAAATCTTCTCTTCCATAACCGTTCTCCCATTTCACTTTACGTAAAATCTACTTACTGTTTCCATACCATACCTTTCTTCGTAATGTCCCGCTTCCTTTCTATCACGTTGGGTTATGCGCCTTATCTCCACCCGGCGATTTCGCACTCCTCTTTTCCATATCATCAGATAGACCTTAAGCTCAATAGAGTCCTGTGCCGCTGTACATTTATCCTATGGTCACTTCTACCTTCTTCCCACTGAATGCCACGCCGTATTTATAAACAGCCTTCACTCCCTCAGCCAGCACCTCACCGATAATATCATTGCTGCCGGTGGACTGCCAAAAGGCTCTCGGCTCACACTCATTACTGAAATAGTTGATCACCGACCACGGATTGAAAATTTCCGACTTGCCGAAACGATACCCATCGTACCAATCGCAGATTTCTGTATACTTGTCAGCCGCACCATAATACTTGACCATTTCACGCACTTCATCGGGTGTAAAGCCAAAGTATTCACTGTACTTGTTGTCCATTACAGAGTTGATCATCAGGTTGTTTAGGCCGCTGAAGATGCTTTCCCTTGCAACACGAAGGATCCCGGTCAGGAAGCCAAACGCCAGATGTCGATTATCCTTAAAACCACCGGAAAACAGGTTCCTCATAAAGAGGATCACTTCATCATAGAAACCGCCGGTATGCCGGACATAACGTTCTAATCAGCTATGCCCGGCAATAATGATCTGTTATTTATTTAAACCTAGATACGTGTAATCCTTCATCCGTCTCACACCTTCATCCTCCAGCCCGGATGATACTTATTCTTTAGTGTACCGTTCACCAGCTTGCCCCAGCCCAGTGGATAACCGTTGACACATACAAGCTGCCAGCCCTTATTCCGCGAAGTCGCCACATCATCCACCTCGATGGTCTCTCCCCGCAGATAGCGTCCCACACGTTCATCTGTATAATCCAGATCCAGCGTTGCCGCATACTCGTCCATTTTCAATGCCATGGCAAACGATTGACTTGGCTCAAAGCGATCCTTTTTCAGTTCTCCCAGATACAACCCGTTTCTCAAAAACGGGATACCGCGGCGTTCTCCCAGCTGTTTTGGAAGCAAATATACCTGTCCCTTTCGCACTTCCACATAATTCCGGTCGATCTCTTTTTTCACATCAGCAAAAAAAGCATCCAACACCGCCCGATCACTCTTGGTCAGTTTTCCGGCGCCCGCCTCCAGCGGCGGATGCATGGCGCTAGCCACATCCCCGTCCTTTTCCAGCAGCGCAAGGAAATGTCCCTCCCCCGCCATCTTATGCGGCCAGATACGCACACATTTTTCCATACCGAACAGTCCCGGCGCAAATCCCTCATAGCCTTCGATCTCCCGTAGATGCATGTCCGGAAAATGCTCTAGAAGATACTGAATGACCTCCTCATTTTCCTCCGGGGAGAATGTACAGGTCGAATATAGCATCCAACCGCCCGGAGCCAGCATCTGTGCCGCCCGGGTGACGATCTCTTTTTGCTGCTTTGCGCAGGCCAGCGGCTTTTCGGCATCCCATACCTTCGCCACCGCCGGATCCTTGCGGAACATACCCTCGCCGGAGCAGGGAGCATCCACCAGTATACGGTCAAAAAATCCTTCAAACTGCTCCGCAAGCTTTGCCGGAACCGCATTTACCACAAACGAATTCGCGATACCGAAGACCTCCACATTCTTCAATAGCGCTTTGGCTCTGGAGGCGCTGATATCGTTTGCCACCAGCAGCCCCTCTCCGCGCAGCCTTGCTCCCAGCTCCGTAGCCTTGCCGCCCGGAGCTGCGCACAGATCCAGCACACGGTGTCCCGGCTCCACAGGAAGCCGCGAGGCCGGTGTCATGGCGCTGGGCTCCTGCAGATAATAAAGCCCCGCATAATAAAACGGATGTCTGGCCGGAGCATCCTGCTCTTCATAATAATAGCCGTTCTTCGTCCACGGAATCTTCTTCAAATGAAACGGTGCCAGCCGTTCGAACTCCTCTGTGGAAATCTTGGCAGTATTCACCCGCAGCCCGAAATTTCGCGGCTCCTCATAGGAGGCAAGAAACTCCCCGTACTCCTCCCCCAGAAGACCTTTCATTTTCTCCTGAAATTCCTGTGGTAACTCTATCATATCTTCTTCCTTCCCGATGACAGCTCTGCCACCATCCTTATTTTACACTCTTCAGTGATTTTACCATATCTCACACCGGAAAATCTATGGATTTCTCAAAATCCATACCGCAATCCTCCTCTGTTAATTTCCGGTATTTTTTCGTTCGCCCTGCAATACCCGCACCACCTCCCGGAAAGAGCTTTGTACAACACCAAGTCGTCTTCCCAGCATCGGAGAATCATACATTCGTCTTCGGATCTCCCATTTCCATTTATTTCTGCTCACAAAAACACCGCCATACAGTTCTTTCTATATAAATACGAAACTGTATCGCGGTGCGTGCTTTTTATTCTATATGAATTTGCTCATGAGGATAGACGACTTTCCCACTCTCAAGGATGCCAAAAGGCTCTATCTTCGCGTCACCATCTTGTGGATCGGATTGCCAAGCGCTGAGAACTTCGCCTCATACTCCGTCATGATATTATCCCTGCAAAGCTCAGGATCACCGTGCAGATCATAGGTACAAAGCTCCAGCTTCCACCCCGCCGGTTCCACTTCCTCCAATGCAAACTCGAACAGACCCCGGTTATCCGTCTTGAACTCCACATCTCCCTCCGGCGCAAGGATCTGATCATAGCGTGCCAGAAACTGTCTGGAGGGCAGACGTCTTCTCGCATGACGATCCTTGGGCCACGGATCCGAAAAGTTCAGATAAATCTTCGCCACCTCTCCCTGATCGAACACCTCCGCAATCTCTGCCGCATCCATACACAAAAACCGAAGATTCTCCGGCACTTCCTCATCTGCCTGTTCCAGCTTCTCTACCGCACGAAGCAGCACACTGGTATATCTCTCAATTCCGATATAATTGATCTCCGGGTGACGCTTTGCCAGCGCAATGATAAACTGTCCCTTACCCATGCCGATCTCAATATGTACCGGATGGGTATTCCCAAACAGCTCGCTCCACCTCCCTTTCTGCTCCTTCGGCTCCTGTACTACAAGCGCACTGTTGGCGATCACCTCATTAGCGCGCGGAATATTTCGTAATCTCATGTATATTACCTCATTATCATGTCTTTCTGCGTCGAAAACCGCATTTTGGTTACTCTGTCCAAAACGCCTGTTCTTGAAAAATACTATGTAAACCACATAATCCACACTCATTTATGTGGATAATGTGGATAATTTCGTGTATAACTCCATTTTACGCATTTCCCCACAAAAAGATGAGTGGATAACTTTTCATTTATTGTTTCTAAAAAAATACATATTTTTACTTTTTTTTCATATTTTTGTCACATTTGTCCATGTACAGACAATTTACCTTTTTTCCATCTTCATGGCGCAAAAGATAACATGTGACCTGCTACACCAGTAAGGTAAGCTCCTTATGCCGATTGTAGATCTCCACCCGGCTGTGATCCCCTCCATACTCCCCATCCAGTGTCCATGGAATTTCTTCATCAAATTCCAACGACAGATGTCCGGTACGGAAACGGTAGATCAGCTTGTCATTAGAGGTCTGCATGATCAGCGCTGTGATCAGCTCCTGAAATTCGATCAGATCCTTCGGCATTTTGATCAGCGTTACCTCGAACACTCCGTCATCCAGCAGCACGTGCTTCCCTGTGAGATTACGGACACCGCCTACGGAAACAGAGTTCGTCACCATACCGTACAGGAAATCTCCCTCCACCTCCAGCTCATCACTTCGTATTTTCCCGTGATAAGACTTGATGGAAGCAAGCTTTTTCGCCCCCTCCAGCACATAGGCCAGATGTCCCAGCAGATTCTTCATGTCCTGCGGCGTCTCGTATGAGACGTTCGTAAACAGTCCGAAGGCTGCAATGTATACAAAATAGTCATCATTAAAGCTTCCAATATCGCATGGAAATTCCCGCTGCATGACCACCTGCTCCGCCGCCTGTATCATGTCCTTCGGAATCTCCAGACTGTTCGCAAAATCATTTGTGCTTCCGGCCGGAATATATCCGATGCGGCAGTCATGACATCCGTCCATCACACCGCTGATCACTTCATCCAGAGTACCGTCTCCCCCACTACAGACGATCAGCTCGTAATTGTAGCTTTCTTTCTGCGCCTTTCGTCGCGCATCCCCGGGAGCCTGCGAAATGTAGATCGTGAGGTCAAAATTCACCTTCATAAAGATATCCACAATATCCAGCAGCTTTGTGCGGATCATGCTTTTTCCGGATTTGGGATTTACGATAAAAAGTACATTTTTCATACCTATCTCTCCCACTTATCACAGAGGGCGTTAATCTGATCCGCAAACTTCGCCAGATCCTTATTTGCCCCGCCTTCGTTTCTTCGAATGACCGCCAGCAGTCTCTGTCCTGCAGCCAGCAGACGATCAAATACCGTACTTGCGCGATGAGGCGTTGTGGTCTTCTGCTCAATACGCACGCCCTGCGTCTCATGCAGACACGTATTTGTAGCCAAATCATAGATGGTTCCGCTATATGGTGCTGTAGCCTCTAGCTGGAGCTCTGTACGAAGTCGCTCCGTAAAGGCAATACAAGAGCTGTCCTCTCCGTGAATCACAAATACGCGATCCGGCTTCTGTTTATCATATGCGCGGATCCAGTGCATCAGACCGTCCGCATCCGCATGACCGCTGATGCCGGGCAGCGTCAGGATCCTTGCATGCACCTCGATCTCCTCACCGAACAGCTTCACCTCGGTAGCTCCCTCTACCAGCGCGCGTCCCAGCGTCCCGTTGGCCTGATATCCCACAAACAATATGGTAGAATCCTTACGCCACAGGTTATGCTTCAGATGATGCTTGATACGACCCGCGTCACACATACCGCTCGCAGAGATGATGACCTTCGGGCGCTCATCAAAGTTGATCGCCTTGGATTCATCGCTGGATACCGCCACCTTCAACCCCGCAAAGCTGATAGGATTCACGCCGCGGTTCACCAACGCCATGGCCTCCTCGTCAAAATTGTCACGCATTTCCTGCATGAAGATCTTCGTAGCCTCCACCGCCAGCGGACTATCCACGTAGACCTCAAAGCCCTCGTGATTCTTTACCAGACCATCCTCCTTGATCTTGCGGATAAAATACAGCATCTCCTGCGTTCTGCCCACCGCAAACGCCGGGATCACGACATTGCCTCCACGGTCAAAGGTCTGCTGAATCACCTCTGCCAGATCCGTGACATAATCCGTCCGCTCATCATGATTGCGATTGCCGTAGGTCGATTCCATAACCACATAATCGGCTTCATGAATATACTGGGGATCCCGAATCAGCGGCTGGTCATAATTGCCGATATCTCCTGAAAATACGATTTTCTTCGTAACACCCTCCTCTGTGATCCATACCTCAATAGAGGAAGACCCAAGCAGATGTCCTGCATCCACAAAGCGGATCTCGATCCCCTCCGCTATGCGAATCTTCTCATTATAATCACATCCGACAAAGCACTTCATCACGCCTTCTGCATCCTCCACGGTATACAGTGGCACATATTCCGGCTTACCGGCTCGTTTCCCCTTACGGTTGCGCCATTCCGCCTCAAACATCTGGATATGGGCGCTGTCTCGCAGCATGATACCGCAGAGGCTCTCCGTCGCCTCCGTCGCAAAAATCTGTCCCTGAAATCCCTCCTTGAACAGCAACGGCAGTCGCCCGGAATGGTCAATGTGTGCGTGTGTCAGTAGCACCATATCGATCTCCCCAGCCGCTACCGGAATCTCCTCATTTTCAAAAACGTTCAGTCCCTGCTCCATACCGCAGTCGATCAGAATCCGTTGTCCACACGCCTCCAGATACGTACAACTGCCGGTTACCTCATGTGTTGCGCCAAGAAATGTCAGCCTCATTACAGTTCCCCCTTCCGCACTATATCATTATATCCACGCTCATCTCAATCCCATTTACTTCCCGCTCACCAAAAGCGGAAGTCTCTTCCATTGAGATAAATGATCACGCCCGTATGTTTGAAAAAAAATTAGGATATACTTACTATAAGTATACCCCAATTTTCCTGATTATGATAGTTATTTTTACTAATTAATATCAACTGTTTCGGACAGACGTCATGAACCATCGCTTTGGGCTGCACATCCTCGTCCTTACCGCTGCGCATAGTAACCGGACACACACAGTCCGCTATTTTCGCTCAGCGGAACAAATCTGCAGTATGGATTCCCGATCACCACATCCCGTACCACCTGTGCGTCTGTATCAAGGTCACCGGCCACATACTGTGCCGTTCCCGGCGTCCCGAGCTCCCACAATCCCGGTCTCGCCTGCACCGCTCCATCCGGAATGCCGAGAAAACGTATCTTTTTCCAGACATCCCGAAGCTCTCCCTTCAGTATCGGCATCGCCTCGTCCAGCCTCATACTTCCGACGAGCAGCTGTCCATCCACAAAATATTCGCTATTCTTCCGATTTTGTTTTTTGCAGTTAGTGAAATCATTATACAGAACAAAACTCATCTCAAAATTCAGATTTTGAGCATCCACGATCGCCGGGCACTCTTCCTGTAATACCGGTTTCACGTGCATCAGACATTCCTGCGTATCCGGATCATTCTCAATACTTCCGTGATACAGCGACAGGGATCTCCCACACCCTGTTCCCAGACAGAAAATGCGCACCTCCTGTCCGCACCTCTCCAATGTCATTTTATCCTTCAGTGCAATATGCTCACGCACCTCATGTGCCCTCAGATATTCTTCCGGGTGCAGCGCCAGCTCTGCAGCTTCGGCCTCCAGTTTCTCTGCCAGACTTCTCGTCTCCGATTCCTCATATGCCGGATAGACTACTCTCTCCACACGATTTTCTGCCAGAAATCGAATAGCTCTCTGCAGCGTCAGCCGACTGAAATCCGCAAGCACCAGCAGCTCATACTGCTCCCTGTGCTCACCCCCGGAACCCCGCATGTTCTGTCCGGCATCCATCTCCCGCACTTCTGCCGAATCTCCCATCGTCTTTGCACCCTCGCCGCTCAAATATACAAAGCGCAGCTCCTGCTTTCCTTCTCCAAAGCAATCCGCTACACTCGCGCTGAAGCACAATCCTCTGTTCACCTTCTGAAAAATATAGCGATAATATTTTGCATTCATCTTTTCTCCCCCTTATTAAGTATAAGTCAAAGTCAGCACAGCGTTTCGCTCCTTCGCTGTGATTTATCTATGAATGTAAAACTTCGCCTGTAATCTTTATTCAATTGTATGCGCACTGCTGCAGTCTGCCAAAGGCTTCCTGCGAATACTTCGGGCTGCGCCGCCGCGAAGTCCTACTCCCACAGAAACATAAGTAATCTGCACTTCTGCATCATCCATCCGAACGAACCTGCCGTTTCCACCTGCGCGGCCATGAAAGGTAATGTAAGGGGCAGTCATGTGACCGATTCGCCGGAGTGATGAACTCGAACCGACTGGCGGTTCAAGATTATATTGTTCATTAATCCTTTAAGAATCTGTTTCGACTCTTAGCTCAGACTATGTAACAATTTGGAATTTCTTCATTCATTATAATCAAAATAGACTATAAATTTCCTAGTCAAACAGGATACCGTCTGTATAGCTGGTGTTGCCTTCTCTGAGACCATCTTTCTCAACGATATGAGCAGCACGGACACGGTAATAGTAGCCCTTTTTTACGAAGACATCCTTTGTATATCCTGCATGTACTGTATTATTTGCTGTATAACTATCTTGAAAAACTGTACTCCAACTACCATCATCAGGATTATACCGATCCATATAAACGCCAACATATACGGTATCTGCTATGTGATAACTATCCGTATATCCATGAACTGTTGCTACATAAGAATTTACTTTTGAAATTGAACATCCGCCTGTAGATAGATTTATGCCATTTGTCGATGCTGCATTGTCATCCCACGATTGTGCATAATTTGTTCGCAACAATCGAGAACCATCTACAATTAATGGATCTCCTATCTTTGCTGCATAGCAATTCATTCCAAGTATACACATACACAGCACCATACTCAAAAATACCCTAATTATTTTTTTCATTGTTTTCCCCTTTCCTTGTATTTTACATTACACTTATTAATACGAACATCTTAGTATTTTATGATGTCACTTCAAAAATATTCATCGATTCTACCATTTTAATTAGCTCGTCTTTTGACAAACCACTATATATTCTATAGTAACATCCATCAAAAATAAATTTTATTATATACCTAGGATTTTCTTGATTTTCTATCTGCATCACATCCATACTTCCAATAAACGTATCAATGCTAAATGTTTCAACTACTATACCATCTACAATCTCTCCATAGTCAATCTTTCGATCTGCTCTTAACATATATATCGAAAATATAGCATCAGCTTCATCTTCTCTGTAATAGATAGATGCTTCTCCTATATTTACTTCCATATAATAATCATAGAATTTTACATGTTCGGGATAATACATAAACTGCGGAACAGCTATTCCTAACGTTTTCTCAATATTTTCTCGTGCTATTTTTTCCTTTAGCGAAGTATTTTTTAGCTCTCCTTCTCCATCATTGTGCAAACGTATCGTTGCTTCCTGCCCCGTTACTGCATTCCACACTTGCATCACCCTCACCCGATTCGCCTCGCTCACCATACTCAATGCAAAAGCAAACACGCAAATAATCGCGACCAGACCCACTGCCCGCAATACTTTTTTGTATGGCTTTCGTTTCATCACGCGACGACCAAGCTCCAGCGCTTTTCTATCTTCTTCCGAGAGGTATACCGCCTCGCGCATTTCATCTGCATCTGATTCATCACGCACCTCAGATTCTTCTTCACTTTCCTTTGCAGGCTCTTTTTCAACGTCAAGCTCATCGATCTGAGCCATAATCTTATCAAACAGCTCCGGCGGTGGTGCGATATCCGCCAGCTTTGGATCACTGTTTAACTGCTCTTCGTAAAGGTCGGCTTCTTCCATAATTTTCTTTTTAATGAAGTCATCCATCGGATCATCCCAACCTCCGATGTCCCTTTTCTTTCCCATATTACAAAGTCCCTTCTTGACTTTTCCTCCCCAGCATATATGATATAACTATTAAGAGCAACGCATTTCCCTGCTATGGGAAACGTTACTTTCTGATATAAAGCAACCACACTTTGGGAGGTTTTCTATGAAACGTATTGTACTCACCGGCGGGGGAACCGCAGGTCATGTTACTCCAAATATTGCACTGCTTCCACGTCTGAAGGAGCTCGGCTACGATATCCAATACATCGGCTCCTACGACGGGATCGAAAGAAAACTCATTGAAGAGATGCATGTTCCCTATTATGGCATCTCCTCCGGTAAACTCAGACGATATTTTGATCTGAAGAACTTCACAGATCCGTTTAAGGTCATCAAAGGCTGCGCACAGGCCTATCGGCTGTTGAAGAAGCTGAAACCGGATGTCATCTTTTCCAAAGGCGGATTCGTAGCCGTACCGGTAGTCCTCGCGGCCAAACGCCGTCATATCCCCGTTATCATTCATGAATCCGATATGACACCGGGGCTCGCCAACAGGCTCGCAATTCCGTCCGCAACCAAGGTCTGCTGCAATTTCCCCGAGACCCTGAAGGCTCTTCCGGAAGGCAAAGCCGTGCTGACCGGTTCTCCAATCCGTGCGGAGCTCCATGCCGGAGATAAAGCCTCCGCTCTCAGATTCTGTGGCTTTACCGACGACAAGCCGACTCTCATGGTCATCGGCGGAAGCCTTGGCTCTGCCAATGTCAATGCTGCCATCCGCGGTATTCTGCCGGATCTTTTAAAAAACTTTCAGGTCATCCATCTCTGCGGCAAGGGCAAGCTGGATGAAAGCCTGAAAGACACTCCGGGATATGTTCAGTTTGAATACATTAAATCAGAACTGGCCGATTTGTTTGCCCTCAGTGATGTGGTCGTGTCCCGCGCAGGCGCTAATGCCATCTGTGAACTGCTGGATCTTCGCAAACCGGCGCTTCTGATACCGCTGGGCTCCAATGCCAGCCGCGGCGATCAGATACTAAACGCCGAATCCTTCCGCAGTCAGGGCTTCTGCGAGGTACTAACTGAGCAGGAACTCACTCCCCAACTACTGCTTGAAACGATTCTCAAGCTCTACACCTGCAAAGATCGTTATATCCATGCTATGGAAAAAAGCAAGCTTAGCAATGCCATTGTCTCTATTACGAATCTGATTGAGGAAGTGGCTCATAAATAATCATCTATTGACATAAGCAATATACAGATCGCATAGGCCGACGTTCCAAAGCCGGTTTACAGCTGTCGGCCTCTTCTGCGACCTTTCATCACATCCGGCATTTGACTAATCATTCATATATTTCTTCCTCAGATACTGTTTGGCGCGATAGAGTCTCGCGCTGAGTACCTTGCTGTCAATCTCCAGATATTCTGCCGCTTCCGCAATCGTCAGTTCTCTCAGATAAATACAATCAATGACATTATACCAGTCGCGGTTCACATCCCATAGCTCTTGCAGAATACTGGTGGCAAACATCTTATTGACAAACTCCGTCTCCACATCCTGACCGGAGCTGCACTCGAGCACCTCCTCCGAATCACTGTTGACACACAGCTCCTTTCTGGTACTGGCCTTTCTCCAGTAATCGATCAGCATATTCTTCGCCACATGCAGCAGCCATGCCTTGATAAAATCCTTATTGACCTTATCCATATTCTGATAATATTTTATAAACGTGTTCTGACAGATCTCCTGTGCAAGCTCCACGTCACTCGTCTGAGTCATCACAGATTTCATTACGAGACCTGAATAGCTTCGATACGCTTCTGTGAATGCCTCTTTTTTATTCATTCGTAAAGTCCCCGGCTCCTTAGCTCTCCTGAAAACTCGTCAACAGTTCATCTCTATCTGCCTCGGAAAGCTCTCCCGGCTTCCAGCCAATATTGATCTTATCCTTCTTAAATCTCGGAATCAGATGAATATGGAAATGGAAAACAGTCTGCCCGGCCGCCTCATGATTGTTCTGCAGCACGTTGATCCCATCACATCCCAAAACCCGTTGCTGCTTTTCTGCCATCTTCTTCGCAAGCTTAAATGCCTCACCGACCAGATCCTCCGGCATCTCGCAGATATCGGCATAATGATCCTTCGGTAAAATCAGCATATGACCCTTGGCTGCCGGACCTACATCCAAAATCACCCGAAACTTTTCATCCTCAAATAAGGTGGCCGATGGAATCTCACCGGCTGCAATTTTGCAAAAAATACAATTGTTATCCGTCATGTTTTCGTATCCTCCTGCGTATAATAATATGTGTAACATAGCTATCTTGAAATTATCTTAGAAGCTTTGTTCGTCAATGTCAATAAATTATCACTGTTTCAGTCAGAATATTACTATAATTTCCAGTGCGTAAGAAAACATCGGCACCGTCCGGTTTTTGCGCCTTTTTATTATGTTCAGCACAACATAACATCAATCTGTACGGAGGGACTTCACATGCATACTTTGGAAGAATACGAACTACTAATCTCAACCATATCTCACGAAATAAGAAATCCTATTACTCTGATCAGCAGCTATCTTCAGCTCATCACCACTGTGCATCCTGAAGTACACAGCTTTGCGCACTGGGATCAGCTTCTCGCAGAGACAAACTATCTGAAGCTTCTGCTGACGGATCTCTCAGACTTTCGTCACAGCACGAGTCTTCATCCGCTACCAACCGATCTGCATACATGGCTGACAAACTACGCAGAGGACGCAGAAATGCTCATTCAGCAAATCGAAGAGCAATATTCTGCCGGACGTCACCTCCGACAGAGCGCCATATCTGTAAATATGAATCCCGATACATCCATAAATACGCACAGATGCCGATTCACCTGCATTCTCCCGGAGGAGCTTCCCGTTCTTAACATCGATCCGGCAAAGCTGCGTCAATTACTCGATAATCTGATCCGCAATGCCGCAGAAGCCTGCTGCGCCAATATGGAAACGGCCAATTTCCCCTCTGATATCGCAGCCAGCGAATACTCAGACACCCGCCCTGCTCAGACCGACGCATCTGTACATAGCATCTGCCTTGTTGCTGCTTTAGAAGCTTCCGACATACTCATCACCATCACCGACACCGGATGCGGACTGCAAAATACCGATGAAAAACAGCTCTTCACCCCATTCTTTTCTACAAAAAAAGACGGAACCGGACTCGGACTGTCCATTGCCCGGCAAATCGCAGAAGCTCACCATGGCTCACTCACGATCCGCTCCGTCCAGAAGCAGGAAACAGCCGTAATGTTACGACTGCACATACCAGAGCTCCTCCCAGAAATCCCGCAATATGCGCCACATGATCCACACCGCTCTCACGAATTCCTCCGAATAAGGTGAGCGCTGCCATCAGGACAAGGCGTCTGCTATCCAGCCCGATATTTCTCCCGCGGTTTCTCAAAGCGATCACCACCAGACCACCCACCGCCGCAAATACCGCTCCCGACGCCCCGGCAGCCACGGTCCAATACATGGTTCCTCCGGCAGCTCTCATGATACGCTCTGTTCCAATCACAGCAGATGCCACGTTGCCGATCAGCCCGCCGCCCAGATAGACGAGCAGGTATCGCAGCGATCCCACATAAGTCTCCAACATATCTCCGATAAAAATCAGCATCAGCATATTATAGAAGATATGCTCTATGCCGAAATGCAGAAACATTGCGGTAAATAATCGATATATCTCCCCCGTCTCCCAGCTTGCAGGAATCAGCATGGCTCCGTGCTCTGCCATAAACTGCACATCTGCCGTATCTCCCATCATCTCCATCACGATAAATACTACAATATTAGCCAGAATGATGGCCAGATTCATTTTTTTCCTGCTTTTGATAAAATCAATTGCCTCTTCAAACATTGACTTTTCCATTGATTTCCTCATCCTCTCTGCTTTTTTGTATACACAAACACAAATTAGTGTACTCTCAGAACATTTTTTTCTTGTATAATTGTACTGAATGTATTAGAATGTAGTCATATCAA
>JAUNCG010000047.1:10769-16319 GCA_030526715.1 Eubacteriales bacterium | reverse complement strand
TCATGAGAGCCATAATTATTCCCAAAGCTCAGATTGATCACGAGAGGCATTTTCATCTGCACTGCCTTTCGCACGGAATAATCGATGGCCTCCATCAGCTCTACCGTGGTGGGAAAGGAACGCTCCTGCGGAAGAGCCAGCTTCACCACCAGCAATTCACTCTTTGTTGCGAAGCCTACCTGATTGCGACGGTCATTTGCAAAATTTCCCGCCGCGATCCCTGCCACGTGGGTACCATGCCCGCTTCGGTCAAAAGAAGAAACGACCGTATAGCTATCCTGATCGGCCGACAGCGCTTCGTTGATCTGTTCTGCCGTATACTCACTCCCACGGATCGGAGATCTGCTCCCCCGTACCTCAAAAAGTGTGGTCGGTGGCTCGCCCCGCTCCTCTGTTTGATCCCAGATAGCTCTGATTCTGGTTCGCCCTTCCGGCGTCAGAAATGCCGGATGTGCATAGTCGATCCCGCTGTCGATGACCGCGATCAGGACTCCTTCCCCGTATAACCCGAACTGATTCTGTACGCTGTTCACGCAGGCCTCACTGCGATTAGCCGCCACCGAAAAATAAAGCGGCTTAGGCTTTTCCATATAAATGATGTTCGGATGATCTGCCACTGTGTCGATCAGCTCTGCGGGCAGCTTCAATATGGCAAAGTTATTGGATAGCACCGCATAGGAGACCTCCGGATATTCCCGCAAAAAAGCAGGATCGCCACTGAAGCGCACGATCACCTCCCACAGATCCTCCTGTACATCAAATCCGGCTGACAGCTGCGCTGACTTTTCCAACTCATCCTCCGGCAGTTCTTTTGCTACATTCAAAATATTTTCCATTTTTTCGTTCATAGCCATCCCTCTAGACCTGCGTTAAAATACGAAAGGTCTCATACAGATCCACCTTACCGTACCCCCATACTCTGGAGGGATATGCAATATCCCGATCTCTTTGCGCTCCGAAGATCAGAAAGTTTTTAATATAATTGGTTTTCATCTGAGGAACATTCCCCTGTACGATCCCCCACTGCATGAGCTGCGCGCAATTTCCTGCCACCAGTGCTGCGGAAACAGAGGTTCCGGAGCGTCGCACATAAGTCTGATTTTTCCCCGGTCCGTAGACCTCTACTCCCGGAGCTGTGATGTCCGGCTTGATGGTATTGATTCTGGTAAATCCCCGCCCGGAATCCGTATATAGCGCATTGCTCACATGATCATACGCCGCTACAGTGATCACAGAATCTGTAGCGGCCGGAGTATCCAGTGTGATGTCCGGCTCCGGCTTCAGAAAAAAGGTGCCATCATTCACAAACTGCCGAATCTGCATCCAGATGTTATACCTGCCGGACAGCACGTTAGAGCCATATACCCGAATGGTCCAGACGCCCGGAATCGGGTCAAGAAAGCGCAAAAAAATCAGTTCCATTCCGCTTCTTCCCTCCACGAGACTGTAACTGATCTGTATTCTTGTATTCTCTAATAAAAAATTCAATACGACATCGCTGCCCACCCGAGCCGGAATTCTGGGAATCAGCTCTCCGGAGGGAGCCAGAAATGCTACCGATAGGATATCCGGCACATTTCCCCAGATCTCCATCGTGAATCCTTCGGTCTGTTCCCCCACCCGCAGCTCAACATCCTCATAGGTATTTCCTTTCAGATCTCCCGCAAAATGCAGACGCTCATTTCCTTCATTTCCACAGCATGTCACAATGCAATTTCCCGTCATTTCCCCGAAATAATTGAGCATCTGTGATAGCACGGAACCCCCTGCCCGTTCACCGCTGCCGGAGCCGATCCCCAGTACCAGCACCAACGGCTTTCGTTCCCGTCTTGCGATCCGCAGCAGATAGGTCACAGCCAGTATAATGTCATTTTCCTGATACACTGCAGCGTCACTGGGCTCCACCAGATAAAAATCTCTGAGATACCGCTTCGCAGGCTTGAGCTTTACCGCGCAGATTAGACTTTCATTCGCTGTACCTGTAAAATCCCTCTCCACATCCTCACTGCCACACGCTACGCCCGCCAAAAATGTACCATGTCCATCCTCATCCCGGCTCGGTACAATATCGTAGGGATCTTCCGATGCCAGCGCGCGGTTGATATCCTCATCAGTGTACTCGCTTCCGTAAGCAATCCCCTCCGGCGTTCTTCCCGTCTGAATCGTCTGATCCCACAATGCTAAGATTCTTGTCTGACCGCTGCCATCTTGGAATACCGGATTTCTGTAATCGATACCGCTATCTACGAATCCTACGATCACCCCTGCGCCCGTCAGCTGTACACTGCTCCTCCTCTGCAGACGCAGCGCGCCTGTGGCCTCCGCCGCCGAGGTATCCATCAGACCAAAGAGCTTCGGGATCGCCGAATAGGTATATCTCTCCAGAGTGATCGGCCTGCTCTCCTCCAATGAAGCATACAGCACCCCGTATTTATATCCCGTATCCTGTCGGCAAAAATCCGGAAAGCTCTCTTGGAATCTCTCCTCTTCATATCCTGTCTCTATCAGAAAATCAGCATACTCCTCTGACACAATTCTTCTTTGACACTCTGTCATACACTCTCTCCATCCAATTCTGCTACTTCTGATATATGCAGCTTCTTGCAGATGAGTGAACATTCCGATCAGGCGGATATGCGCAATTCACTTCACTACTTCATTCGCCCAAAAATGAGGAGTGCCCCCGGCGTCTGGTACACCGGAGGCAATTATGAAAAAATTTTCTTAATGTCTTCTTTTGTTATGGTTATAATATCATCTATTTGTGAACATTCTATGAACAAACAGAAACTTTTTACGTTATTTTTTCCAAAAATCTTTATGTGTAGTTTCTGTTTTAGGCATTTTTTACAATTTCAGCTTTGCAAACAGGGAACCAAGGTTCGTAGAGAGCTCCTCGCTCTCCGGAAGATCGATGGTCTCCTCCTGAATTTCCTCCGCCGCCACATCATTGAGAGCCTTCATGCTCAGGCTCAGCTTGCCATCCTTCACTGCAATGACCTTCACCTTCACCGTATCACCCACATGCAGTACAGCTCCCGGATGTTTGATACGTTTCTCACAGATCTGTGAAATATGTACAAGACCGGATAATCCATTGCCCAGATTGATAAAAGCGCCATACGGCTGCAGAGATTCGACAGTTCCCTCTGTCACCAGTCCAACGGCCACATTTGAGATTCTCGCCTTCTTCTCCAAAGCCTCCTTCTCACGCAGGATCTCTCTTGCAGAAAGCACCAGCTTTTGATCCTCTTCATCCACGTTGATCACACGTACCTGAAGCTCGCGTCCAAGCCACTCCTCAAGATCCTCCACATACTCCAGTGACAGCTTGGAAGCGGGAATGAATCCACGGATTCCCTCTACATATGCGATCACACCGGACTTCACTACTCCGGCTACCTTCACCGTAAGTGCTGTCTTGTTCTCCATGAATTCCTTCAGCTTATCCCATGCGAGCACTGCATTGGCTTCCTTGCGGGACAGCATGATCTGACCCTGACCACCATCGCGGCGAACCACCGTCGCGGAAATCTCGTCACCGATATGTACCTCTTCTTTGATATTGAAGGTCGGATCGTCCGTAAAATCCTCCAGACGGATCACGCCCTCTGTGTAATACTTCAGATCAAGCGTAACCTCTTCCTCCGTAACGCCGATCACGGTGCCGGTCAGTACATCTCCCTCATGAATCTGTTTCAGAGAAGCATTCAGCTCATCCTCAAAGTCCGCCATGCTCTCTGCTGCAACTACCTTTTCTTCCTCTGCCATTTCAAAGCTACCTCCTGTATACTGGCCGATACTTTATCTCCGGAGTCCTTCGTACCCACAATACCGCCTGATTTCTGGCGATTTCTCATAAATTTTCGGCTCTCATACGCAATAGTATATCACTATTGCACTATTAACGTCAACAAAAGATGTTATTTCCCTACAAAATGATACCAGTACCCAAAGTGCTCCTCCCCCGAAATTCCTTCCTTGAACTGTGGAAATCCAAACATCCGCGCAAGATGCTCATCCTGCATATCCCGAAACATTCCGGGCACACCCAGTACAACTCTGCCGTCTTCATATTTTCCCAACAGCAGATGCCCATACTTTGCGTAGGCCTGCTGCAGAAACAGATTATTACCGTATGGAAGCTCCGCTATCCCAAGAAATGATAGATCCTTCGGCGCGATCTGAATACATTCGCGAATTTCCTCATCCGCAAAAGGTGTCATTCCCGTATAATGATGCTGAAACTCCTGCCAGCATCGGATGCCCCCTTCCTTCACCTGCTCTGTTTCCTCTTTCCGCTCTGTTTCCATTTTCTGCACTTCCTCATTCTGTGCATTCTCCGCCTTCGTCGTCTCCGTAAGAGAGTGCTCCTGCGCTTCCTGCTCTTCTCCATTATGGATTACAAAGCTTGTTATTTCCACAGGTATGTCATCCCATACACTTACATAGCTTTTCCCCTGATCTGTCCTCGCATAGATGCCGCAGATCTCCCGGAACTGAAAATCCGATCCCGCAAATCGTTCCACCGGCGTTGTCACCGTGAGGCGGTACGCTCCACCGGGAGCTGTACATTCACCAATGGCAATACATGGCAGCCAATCTCCCCGCCTCGCAAACCCATAGATCCGTGCGAATCCTCCGGCTCTGCGATCCGCCTGCATCTGAAGACGCAGCCTGCAGACTCCATCTCTCGCATCTACACGGATATGTCCTGCATTTTCCGCTTTTTTTCCATCTCGATATTCGTAAATATATGCCACAAAATGACGATATTCTGACATTTACCTACCTCCGCGATTCTTCACACGTAAGTATATGCCAGAATATCTCTTTTATGTCTGTTCCGTTGTTATTTCTTTACCTTTATCTTTACTACAAGCTTCCTGCCTCCGGCGGTACGGATGGTAATCTTGGCCGTTCCTTTTTTCTTCGCCTTGATTTTACCATTCTTGTTCACCGATACAATTTTCTTATCGGAGCTGGTAAAGGTCATCTTGTCATTCGCAGTCAACGGTGTACGCACTACGGATAAGAGATGACTTTCCCCCACCTTTAGCTTAATCGTCATCTTCGGTACAGACAACGCCGTTGTCTTCACAACACCGCGCTGTACCTGTACGACGCAGCTTGCTCTCGCTCCGCTTACCATTGTGAGGGTAATCTTCGCCTTTCCCGTCCTCAATGCCCGGAGTTCTCCGGTATAAGGATCCACATACACGACTTTCGGATGATTTGAGCTCCATTCTCGCACACGATCCCCTGTGTCGCATTCCACGATCTGAAGAAGCTTCGTTCCGGTATTCAGCTGCATCTGCAAGCGAGATGCGTTAAGTCGCACATACGAATCGCGCGACTGTTTTCCGCCCGCCTGCTCCGATGCTCCCGGCAGTTCCGGCTTTTGCAGTACATTCTCTTGATGGCTCTCGCTCTGTCCACCCGTTCCCGGCTCCTGTGGTTCGCTTTCGTCGCCGCTCTCGCTCTGTCCGTCCATTCCCGGCTTTTGCGGTTCGCTTTCTTGATCGTTCCCGTTCTGTCCGTCCGTTCCCG
>JAUNCG010000047.1:0-10759 GCA_030526715.1 Eubacteriales bacterium | reverse complement strand
ACAATTCCCTGCACCAGTGCCTCGCTGTACTGAACTCTCAGCTACGCTCCAGGCATTCCCGGCTTCTGAGTTTCGTTCTCTTGATCGCTCCCGTCCTGTCCACCCGTTCCCGGCTTCTGTGATTCGCTTTCTTGATCGCTCTCGTCCTGTCCACCCGTTCCCGGCTTCTGCGGTTCGTTTTCGTCGCCGCTCTCGTCCTGTCCGTCTGTTTTCGGAACAGAGGGTGTGCTGTCATCTCCACTCGGGATATGTTCACCGCTCACCTCATCCTGTGCTGTTTCTTCCACAGCACCCTTCACAGTCACCGTAATCTCGCAATATACCTTCGGCAGCCGACTGTTTGCAATGGTGATCGTCACGGCTCCGGCTTTGATACCGGTCACATTTCCAAGAGTATCTACCGTCGCTATGCCACGATCCGAGGAAGTATAGGTAAATGTCACATTCTCCAGAGCATCCGCAAAATGATAGCTCGGTGTCGGCAGCGCGGTCGTCTCGCTCACGTTTACCTCCACCTGCTCCTTCTGCGGGCTCAGCAGGATCTGTGCATGATTTTCTTCATAGGAGTTCTCCGACCATACAGGCACCGTAAACGGATCATACTGCACCGTAGCAGAAAATCCTCCTACCGGCATGTGATCCTTCGCTACCGTATTCGTATTAACCCCGGTCTTAACACCGGTCTGGTTCGGACTTTGAGCTCCTGCCAGAAAATAGGTGG
The DNA here is from genome assembly GCA_030526715.1 of Eubacteriales bacterium. Classification (GTDB taxonomy): domain Bacteria; phylum Bacillota; class Clostridia; order Lachnospirales; family Lachnospiraceae; genus Marvinbryantia. The sequence goes on along the minus strand of JAUNCG010000047.1, from coordinate 10,038 downwards.
TATTTTTATAGGAATCATCCCATGTAGCATCCAGAAGATACCATAGTCCGTCATCCATCTGCACATAATTCCACATATGCGAAGAAATGATATCACCGTTCGAGTCTCTCCGGGATCCGCCCGTCACGAGAACACAATCGATCCCATTCGCCCTGCAAAGCAATAGAAACAGCTTCGCATAACACTCACATACCGCCGTATGGTTATATTTTTTCAGCAGTCCGCCCGTAATTGTATGACCGTACTCTTTATCACTTGCACCATATATGATCAGCTCCACCGCATAGTCATGAGCTGCCCGAACCTTCGCATAGACGGTATCCTCCTGTGCCACCTTCGCAATCGCATCCTGCAATGACTCATCCGTCTGATCAAGCTCTGTCAGAATATCATCATAATACCCCGCAGTATTCTTATATTTTGTCGCTTCGTTGTAAAATACCTTCGGAACCAGCGCCACCGATACGACCTGCTTCAGCGATGAATCGGCAATACTATCCGTCGCCGGATACACCACAAAGGAACTCAGCCAGTAATCCTCCACATAATCCCTGACATAAGCATGCAACGCCCGGTTGAATAGCTTTCGGAATTCCTCATATCTCGGATCCGTAATATACGTAGTCCCATTGCGATTCTCGTTGATCGAAGGATCGTATTCTATGGGGTCATCCAGCACGACCTGAACATAGCTTCCTGCAACGCGCTTATTTCCATTCGCCTTATAGACCTGTGCCATCTTACGGAAGTCATCTCTTGCAGCCACCAGCGCCTGATACATCTTCTGCTCATCTCCCGAAGAGAGCTGGCTTCCGTACCATCTGCCGCTGCCAGAGGTGCTGCGAAGCAGCCTCCTTCCTCTGATCCTGCTTTGCTTCTCCTGCGCCTGCGGAAGCGTTACTCCATCCAGATCCTCAAAGCTGACCTCCTCTGCCAGCTCTGTCAATTCTTCTGCCTGCACCTGCGGAACCCACAGAAGCAGTATTATCAGAAGCGGCAGGAGATACCACTCCCGCCACTTTTGTCCTGTTGCTCTTTTTCTCATTTTTCTCCTCGCGGATGATTTACTTCTCAGCCTTTTTGCGTCCGGTTTCCTTCGCTGCCATCTTCTTCGCTGTCGGCTTCTTCTCCGCAGTCTTCTTTATATCTTTATTTACAGGCAATGCCTTTTCCTTCTTCTCTTCACGTTTTGCATAACGGAATACTGCTACTCCGTAAGCCGGAAGCGGGTACTCCAGACGATAAGGCTGACCATCACATTCGCCCTTCTTCGCACGATAGGATACGGGACGCTCCTCTCCACTTCCGCCAAACTGTGCATCATCACTGTTCAGCACCAGCTTATAGCTGCCGGACTGCGGAACACCCACGCAGTAATCCTCACGAGCCACGGGTGTGAAATTCAGCACAAAGATCAGATTGCTCTTGCCATCCTCCGAATGACGCATAAAGCTGAAAATACTTCTGCTGTAGTCATCTGCATTGATCCATTCGAAGCCATCCCATGACTGATCCAGACTGTACAGTGCCGGATCATCCTTATACAGATGCATCAGCGCACGCACAAAATTCTGCATCTGCTGATGCTTCTCCTCGCCAAGCAGATACCAGTCAAGCTCTCTGGCCTCACTCCACTCCTGAAACTGCGCAAAATCCTGTCCCATAAACAAAAGCTTCTTGCCCGGATGTCCGATCATATAGCTGTAGCCCACCTTCAGGTTCGCAAACTTGTCATCATACAATCCCGGCATCTTGTTGATCATGGAGCACTTCAGATGTACCACCTCATCATGAGACAGCACTAACACGAAACGCTCTGAAAATGCATATGTCAGAGAGAAGGTCATGCGATTGTGATTGTGGCTTCTGAAATACGGATCCAGCTTCATATAATCCAGAAAATCATGCATCCATCCCATATTCCACTTCATGGTGAAGCCAAGTCCTCCGTCCTCCGGATGACTCGTCACCTTCGGCCATGCGGTAGATTCCTCGGCGATCATCATGGTTCCGTGATTGCGTCCTACGACCACATTATTCAGATGCTTGAAGAACTCGATAGCCTCCAGATTCTTATTCTCTCCATAGATATTCGGCACCCAGTTGCCGCCGTCACGTCCGTAATCCAGATACAGCATAGAAGCCACCGCGTCCACGCGGAGCCCGTCCACATGGAAATGCTCTACCCAGAACAGCGCATTGGCGATGAGGAAATTCTTCACCTCATTCTTGGCATAATCAAATACCTTCGTTCCCCACTCCGGATGCTCACCCTTACGGCTGTCCGCATACTCATAGAGCGGTTCTCCGTCAAACTCTGCCAGTCCGCAGGCATCCTTCGGGAAATGCGCCGGCACCCAGTCAAGAATGATGCCGATGCCATTCTTGTGCAGATAATTCACCATATATGCAAAATCCTCCGGCGTACCGTAACGCGCGGTAGGCGCATAATATCCTGTCACCTGATATCCCCATGAACCATCGAAGGGATGCTCTGCAATTCCCATCAATTCCACATGGGTATAGCCCATATCCTTCACATAATCCGTCAGACTGTGAGCCAATTCACGATAGTTGTAAAATCCATCCGGGTTTTCCTCTGTCGCCGGATGCTTCTTCCATGAACCCGGATGCACCTCATAAATCGACATCGGGATCTTGTCCACATTCTGCTCGGAACGCTTCTTGATCCAAGCGCTGTCCGACCATTTTAATTTGGAGATATCCGCTACGCGGGAAGCTGTTCCGGGGCGAAGCTCTGAGTGATTGCCAAAGGGATCTGCCTTGTACAGCTTGCGTCCGTCCTTCGTCGTGATCACATATTTATACAGCTCTCCGACACCCAGTCCGGGAACGAATATCTCATAGATACCAAGGGGCTCCAGACGAGTCATCGCATAAGCATTCTCATCCCATCCACTGAAATCTCCCACGAGATTTATTGCGGCTGCATGCGGCGCCCACACAGCAAAATATACGCCTTTTTTCCTGTCGATTGTCGCAGGATGTGCTCCAAGCTTCTCATAAATGCTGTAATGCGTTCCCTGTCCAAAATAATACTGATCCAGCTCACCAATACGAATATCTGTTGTACTCATGTCTTCCCTCCAAAATCCTTCTCTTTATCCCCCTGTGAAGCCAAGGTATTTTATATTATATCATTATTTTCTGATATATACCATACTTTCGCATGCACTTACTTCCACATTAATTCTTCCATTCTCGATTTTTGCCGCATCACCGCTCCTTACGTCAACATATTCGCCGCCGAGAGGCACAGGAATCGACATCCATGCGGAGGCCTCGTCATTATTCACAGCCACGATCACCGCATGATCCCCGAGAATTCTGGCAAAAGCATACTGCCGGTTCGTCAGCAACAGCTCCCGATATACACCTTCTATCAACACCGGATTGTCCTTACGCAGCTCTCCAAGCCATTTAATATGCTCCGTCAGCCTCTGATGCTGATGATTCTTCTCGCATTCCTTCCAGTCAAGGCGTGGACGCAGCGGATCATCATTGCCTCCTTCCTTACGTCCCTCGATCCCCCATTCTCCCCCATAATAGATGGAGGGGATTCCGGGAAGCGTATAGAGTAGCGTGTACACCGGATATACGTGCTCCTTATGGTTCAGCTTGGTCATAATACGGTCAACGTCATGGTTCTCCACAAAGGAGTAGAGCTTCCTGCCGCGATAGATACCGCCGTTCTCATCAAACTCCCGACGGATGGTATGTGCAATTTCGAAGTAATTATGATCGTTATGTCCGGAATACAGTCCCTTATGCAATTCATAATTTGTAACGGAATGGAGCACATCATCATTGGCCCAACGCGCATAGTCTCCGTGGATAACTTCTCCCATCAGCCAGAAATCCGGTTTCTCCTGAGCCGTCATCCAGCGCATCTCTTTCATGAAATCAAATTCCAGACAGTCCGCGCAATCCAGACGAATACCGTCAATATCAAATTCATGGATCCAATAACGGATAACGTCAAAGAGATAATCCTTCACCGCACGCTCATACAGATTCAGGTTGACCAGTTCGAAGCAATTTCTCCAAGCCTCATAGCCAAACCCATCGTTGTAATGTGTATTCCAGCCGAAATTGATCCCTTTGTACCAACAGCAGTAAGGAGATTTTTCCTGATTCTTCCGAATATCCTCAAACGCAAAAAACTCACGTCCCGTGTGGTTAAATACACCGTCCACGATGACCCGGATCCCCAGCTCGTGTGCGCGCGCTACAAACTGCTTAAAATCCTCGTTGTCTCCCAGTCTGCGATCTACTGTCCGATAATCCTTCGTATCATAACCGTGCGTACTGGATTCAAACAGCGGACCGATATAGACTGCCGTACATCCGATATCCTGAATATGATCCAGCCATCCGGTCAATTCACCAAAGCGATGTACCACCTCACCTCCGTCGTTTACCTTCGGCGCTCCCACCATCCCCAACGGATACATGTGGTAAAACACCGCCTCTTCATACCATTTGCTCATATCTGTCTCTCCATCCTGTTTTTGATCTGCGCATGCGGCTCCCTGTACAAGCATGCAAACTCTTTTTGCATATTATCTTTCCGATATTATGCAAAACTGCCACAATATGGTTCTCCATACGCAGCAGTTTTATATTCCATAATAGTCTCTGAAAAAAGCACTGTCTATTATTTCAGCTTCTTAAAATCCTTTTCCTTGATGATCACACGATCCTCCGCATCATATCTCTTTCCGGAAATGGAGGAAAAGATCTTCCCCACTCCGAAGCGGCTGGCATGTCTGATCGCCTTGTCCACAACATCCTTTACGTCCAGTATCGCCACCGGCTGTTCCGGAGACTGCATAGCACCAATGCCGTCGTACAGCGTCATAACCGCCGTATTATCAAGTACACAGTCATTCTGAATTGCGTAATACTTGCCGAACTCTACCAGCTCGTCGTTTGTCAGCATCGGCACATTGATCGTAATATCAAACTTCTGAGAAAACTGAGGATTTCTTGCAAGAAGATCCTGCAGATAGCGTCTCTCATCCTCAAGCACGACCACCAGACTCTCTGTCTTAAAATCCATCGCCATGGACAGCTGACTGATCGCAGCATCACTCAGATCACCGGCCTCCTCAATGATCAGTACGCCGCCGGAAATCTTATTCACCGTTCCGGCAATATCCTTCGCATTCAGATCCTCCGCATAGATCTTGGCCACCTTCGCCGTCTGAAAGCCTCTGCATCTGCTGATGATACGCGCAATGCTCACCGCCAATGTGGTTCTTCCATTTCCCGCGTCACCTACCATGATGATATTGCCATGGGAAGATGTCTTGTCTGTCAGCACACTCTTCATCACCTGTGTCACCGCTGCATTGACCTGATCTCCGATTCCCCGGATATTGGCCCAGAATCCCAGCATACGCCGCTCTGCATCATCCAGTCCTCTGCGACTATAATTCTGTGCCTGCACAGAAAGCTTCGGCTGGGATGGTTCCTCCGGCTGTGCCTGAGGCTCCTGCACAGACTGCACCTCGGACTTCGGTGCCGCAGTACTGTCAGCTGCTTCCGGAAGCACCTCCGGCTTTGAGGCTTCGACATTCTGCTCCTCCGGCTCATCCTCTTCATCCAGTGCGCCCTCGGCCTCAGCCTCTGTCTGTGCTGATGCCTGCTGCGCTACAGTCTTCTCCGCCATATAATCTCTTAATGACTTGTCCCCGATCTCCTGACGGATGCTCTCAGACAAATTGATCGTGGGCGCTCCAGTCACAGGAGTACCCGCCGTCGTCTGTGTCAGAAGCTCATCAATGCTCATCTGCCCCGGTGTCTGCTGTGGAACGTCCTCCTCTTTCTCGGACACTGCTACAACTCCCGGAACACTGTCCAGCTCCTGCACCTTCGGTGCCGGCTTCAATCCGGACAGGATCTCTCTCATACTGTTTGCCAGATTGTTCTGCAAACCGATCGCGTCAAATCCCGGATTTGACTTCGCCTGAGCTTCCTTCTCAGTCGGAAGCTCCTCTGCCTCCTTCACAGCCTCGTCTTCCTCAGTCACAGCTTCCGGCATTTCCTCTGATGCAGTATTCTGCTCCGTCTCTTCCTTTGTCTCGGTCACAGCCGCTGCGATCTCTTTTTCCGTATCCATAATGATGCTGTCTGCGATAGCATCCTTCTTTGTCGCCGGAATCTCCTTGGTGATCTCCGCGTCCAGCGTCGGAACCGCCTTCTCCACGACCTCTTCCTTCGTCTCCATGTCTACGATCTCACTCGGATTATCATAAACCGTCTGCTGTTCCGGCGTCAGCGGCGCATACTTCTGTTTTAATTCCAGAGCCTGAACCACGTATTTTCCGTTATGAAACCACAGTGCCAGATCATCGCACTCTGCAACACATGCATCCGCCATACCTGCCTGATCATACAGCTTCGCCAACTCATAGGCCCACTGCTCCGTATATTCCTTATGCTTGTATTCCTCCAGAACCGCGATCTGCTCCTCCAAGGAGGAGCCGCGTCCTTTATAAATCTCATACTTCAGAATGTACTTGTTGTTATCATTCGGTGACAGATTCACATAATCCGTATAGTACTCCACCGCATCGTCAAAGTCCTGTGTCTGCACACAAGCCTCCGCCAGACGATACAGAATCTGTCTGCTGTTCGGTGATCTGCGATATGCACGATACAGGATCGCCTTGCCGTCCTCTACTCTGCCGACAGCCTCATATATCTCACTGATGGTGCAGAGTGTTCGAACACTCCGCACTCTCTTCCACTCTATCGTATCCGCAAGTCTCGCGGCCTCTTCAAAATCCTCTTTTTCTACAAGCTTGTTAATCTCTTCCAGCTTTGCCTGATACTCGTACTTATCCACTTCTTCTTCCCCTTATATCCCTTTTCTGACTACTCCGTGCATCTGTGACAGCGCTCTATCCGGCTATTTGCTGCCGTTCAAAGCGTCTGTCTCTCCTGTAGCAATTAATTCACATAGTTGTAACAATTCTATCATAGGATGTATACCTTGTCAAAGGAAACACCGTCTTTTACGAATCCTGTCTGAGCCTTTTACGAATCCTGATTGCTACACCGAGAAGCACAACGGCAAATCCCAGAAGTACGATATATATTGCAAGATTGGTGGTATCGCCTGTCTCGACCGGTGTTCCGGATGCCAGCTCTGCCGCCGCTGCCGCTGAACCGCCAAAGCCCGAATACTCCTGCTCATAGGACTTCTTCAGCTCCTCCGGATCTACATAGGTATATCCGCTGGTCGGCGCGCTCTGATAATTGTTTACGATCTCAGAGATCAACGGAGTGGATTCCAGATTCAGCTGCTCATTGGAAATCGAGATGGAATACTTGATGCTCCCCTCCGATCCGTTGACCACATTGCCGTTCCTGTCGGTCTCCGCCACATAGTAGGTACCTGCCGGAACATTCGTAAAGGTCGCTGTCGCGTATACCGTACCGGAATTCATCTGCAGTGCGCGCACACCGCCCTCCGTATACCTCTTCGTATGAGACGCATCGGTAAACAGCGCACAGTAGTAGGTCTGTGTCAGCTTGATCGCATCGCCCTTATAGGCTGCGCGCTTTGTCACCTGAATCGTCCCGCTTGCACGTCTGGTTGCCAGAGCGATCGCACGATCCGTAGAGGTCGTCGGCGTCTCAAATGTCGCGGCCTTGCCCGCCTCATATCCACGGGGAGTCTTCTTCTCCACCAGCCGATACTTGGTACCCGCCGCAAGCTTGCCCTCAATGGTATGGCCTGCTGTAGCCTCAGAGGTCCATGAGTCGATCACATTGCCGTTCATATCCTGCACTTCAAGCTCTGCTCCGGCCAGAAGCTTCATATTCAGATAACCATTCTTATCGTAGCCATCCTTGCCCTTCATGTTCTCGTTACGACTGTCATAGCCCTTACGCGAGATGGTGACCTTTACCGTATCATTCTTGATCTTCACGGTGCCTTTTCCACTATTTGTAAGCTTAAAATTCACCTGCTTGCCTACAAAATATCCTGCCGGCGCCCCGGTCTGTACCACAATATAATCCTCTCCGATGTCAACCACAGCTTCCAGCACCGCAGGTTCCTCTGTGCTGGTGAAGGTATGCACCTGTGTGCCGTCCTTTGTCTGGATCTTGAGGGTCGCTCCCACAACCGCCTTGTCATAAGGATCCACCACCATAACCGTCAGCTTCGTCGGTATGTTCAATACTTCTTTTGTCTGCGTACTGGTATTTCCCACCGTGTAGGATAAGTTATCTGTAATGTTCTCTACTTTATTTTTTGTCTGGAGATAATTCTTTACTCTGGGCTGCTCCAGCGTGTACGTCTTCCCACGCTCCAGCTTACCGACCAGAGCTTCCCCGCTTTTCACCTTTGCAGCTACGACAGTTCCGGTCTTTGCCTCCTTAACGTTAAAAGTGGCATTATCCAGACTCTCCTGCTTTGCATTCACTGCACGGAAGGTCACACTGATCGGCGTCACCTTGAAGTCTGCCGCGCTCTCCGTCTGATCCGTTTTCAGTTCGGCCGTAAAGCTGGGGGACTGTACCTCCTTCACGCAGGTAAGCGGAACATCTGCCAGAGTTACCGTGTAGGAGCCGGTCGGAAGTCCCTTCAGTAGACCGCTGCCCGCTGTTGTCGTCCAAATGCTATTGGCGGCCTGATCCTTGATCTCGATCCTTGCGCCATCTACGTCTTTATTGTCCTTTGTCTTTACACTCCACGCAAGCTTCGTGTAGATATTTGTCACAGATACCTTTCGGTCTGCTCCGAGCTCCATGGAAATCGGACTGTCCGAAGTGGTTCCGTCTTCCACATCTCCCGCATCTTTTTTCTCATATATAGTACTGTATTCTGAGGTACCTGCAAAAGCTTCTCCCACTTTTACTACATTACCCTTTGCATCGATCGTATAGGAAATCTTAGTTCCGTCTGTTTTTTCCGCTCTCAGACCGGTCAGCGTCACGGTCGCCGTACCCGCCGGTGCCTGCAATGTCAGCAGTCCCGCCCCGGTCGTCGGATCTGCCGTAAAGACTACCTTTGCAGCATCCGCCTTCACGGAACCGTCATCATATTTGACGTCGATCGGGAGCTGCTCCGGATCTGTGATCGTCCAGTCCTCCGGGGAAATTCCGGTAATATCCAGCGCAAATCCCTTCCCCGCTCCGGCTTCTCCGACATTCGCCAGATCTATGGTCAGTGTATGCGTCTCTATCTTATCCGCCGGATCCTGCGCAGGGTCTACCCCGACCAGCTCTGTAGTAATTTCACTCTCTTCCTCGGAATTTGTCTCTGCAGAAGCATTCTCCTGTGGTGCAGAGCTCTCCTCCGACTCTATCTCTGAGCTCTTCTCAGATTCCGTCTCTGCCTCTTTTTCCTCCGGATCCTTCGTCACTCCGATCAGATACTCCGAAAATCCATCGGTCTTAAAGGTGATCTCAGCAACAGCTTTCCCATCCTCCGTCAGCTTCACCTTCGCATCCAGATCTTCCGCCCGGTACTCTGACACACGCTTCTCCTCCGATGCTTCTGCGTCTTCAGGCTGCTCTGTCTCCTGTTCTGCCTGCGCCTGCGCGATCTCCTCCGGAGTGCGCTTCTTCATATGAAATACCTTTACCTTGTCCGCTGCCGGATGCTCATCCGCAAACAGCGGTTCTGTAAATGTCAGCTTCACCTCGATATCCCGGTTCTCCCGCTTGATCTGCGTCTCACTGCCGTCCTTCTCAAAATGAAGCTCATAGACCACGTAGGATCCGATGGTGCCTTCACCGTTCGCCTCCTCGGCCTGCGCAAGCGCATTCTGTGTATCTCCTGTAAGCTTCTCAAGCTTAAACTCTGTTCCCTTCGGCAGTTCAAGCCCCTTCGGCAGAGCCACCTCCACGGCATACGTCTTATCCTTCAGCTCATAGACACCGGTATTCTTCTCTGTCTCAGACTCTTTTTCCGCTTTCGTCTCTTTTTCTGTCGGAGCCTGTGTCTGTGCCTCTGTTGGAGCCTCCGTAGGCGCCTGTGTCTGTGCCTCTGTCGGG